>NZ_DAORSO010000133.1:0-3399 GCF_035443565.1 Ornithinibacter sp.
CCCCAACGCTTTGTCGGGGGGTCCTTCGCCGTTTTCCGGCCAGGCGGGGTGCACGAAATCGGGGTCATGACCCCGATTTCGTGCAGAACAGCCGGCGGGGGTGGGCCCTTCGCGCCGTGTCACGTCAACAGGGCCTGGCCCAGCACCTCACCCTCCTGAGCACCGGGCAGCACGGCGAACACCGCTGACCCGATCGGGGTGGTCCAGAGGTTGAGCAGGTCGAGTTCGGCGAGGCGGGCCTGCACGGGCACGAACTGGCGCACGGGGTCGGCCTGGTACGCCACGAACACCAGACCCGACGAACTCGTCGACCCGGCATCCGGCGCATCGTCATACGAGTACGGCCGACGGAGGAACCGCTCGTGCGGGGCGCTGGCGTGCGCCCGGCGGATGTGCGCAGCGTCGTCGACGACGTGGAAGCCGAGCCCGTCGACGGCCTCGAGGTCGGGCGCCGTGTCGAGCCCACCCCCGGTCACGGGTGCGCCCGTGGCCAGCCGCCGCCCGATCGAGTTCTCGCGCGAGAGCCGGTCGACGCGGTCCCACCCGTCGAGGTCCATCTCGATGCGCCGGACGACGACCGAGCTGCCGCCGCGCAGCCACGTCGGGCCCGCGTCGGCGCTCCACAGCAGGTCGGCGTCCAGCCCGGCGACATCGGGCTGCACGGTGCCGTCGACCTGGCCGAAGAGGTTGCGCATCGGCACCCCCGGCCCTTCGTGCGGTTCGCGGAAGCCGCGCTGAACCCACCGCACCGAAGCCAGCCCGGCCGCTCCCGCGAGCAGGCGCCGCTGGGCGTGGGCCACCGTCGTGGGGCTCGTGGCGCAGATCTGGAGCAGCAGGTCGCCGCCACTCCATCGGGGCTGGAGGCGGTCGATCGCGAAGGCCGGCAGCGGTGCCAACCAGGCCGGCACCTGCGCCCCGACGACCTCCACCACGCGTCGCCCGACCCCGACGGTCACGGTCAGTTCGGCTGTGACCGAGGCGAGTTCGGGCTCCTGGTCGGTCAGGGTGCCGCGGCCCGCCATCAACCGCTCGATGTCGTCGGTCCACACGGTGAGCAGCCGCCGCACCACGTCGGCGTCCGCCCCGTCCACGAGATCGAGGGCGACGAACGTCGCGTACGCCGGAGGAGCCTCGAGGATGCCGGCCTGGTGAGCCCCGCGGAAGGGGCGCGCCACGGCATCCGGCCCGCTCGCCATCGTGCCCGCAGGAACCGCCGGGACGGCGCCCGCCGACGGGCCACCGGATGCCGCCGTCGCGATGGCTGCCGTGGCAGCGAGACCGGCCCCGGCGAGCCCCGAGAGCAGGACCGAGCGGCGGCCGGACCGCGCCGCTCGGCCCTGGTCGGGCGTGCTCATGAGTGGGTCGGGCTCGGTGCGTACGACTCCTGCGCGCCGGTGAAGGCCCGCACCGGCACCGTGAGGGTGACGTCGCCGTCGCTCGTGCTGAGCGTCAGGGTGGTGGTCGTGCCGGTCTCGAGGGTGCCGGTCAGCTTCATGAGCATGAGGTGGTCGGAGCCGGGCTCGAGCAGGTGCGTCCCTCCGGCGGGGATGACGATGCCGCCGGCCTTGGGCTGCATCTGCATCGCGCCGGTGTCGGTCTTCACCGTCTCGTGCAGCTCGACCATGCCGGCCGCGGGGCTGCTCCCGCCGGTGATGGTGACCTCGTGGTCGGTGGTGTTGCGCAGGGTGCCGAACGCGGCGGTCATCGGCTCCATGCCGGCCATGGCGTCGTCGGTCGCCTTGACCCAGCCGTCGTCGAGCACCACGGCGCCCGCGCCCTGGGTGGTTTCTGCCGTCGTCGACGACGAGCTGGATGCC
Source organism: Ornithinibacter sp. (assembly GCF_035443565.1). Lineage (NCBI taxonomy): Bacteria > Bacillati > Actinomycetota > Actinomycetes > Micrococcales > Intrasporangiaceae > Ornithinibacter > Ornithinibacter sp. Next base: position 1,818 of record NZ_DAORSO010000133.1, read on the forward strand.
GTGGCACCGGTTGGGGTGGGCGTGTCCTGTCCGCAGGCGGTCAGGGTGAAGACGAGGGTGGCTGCTGCGCCGAGGGTGAGGGCGCGGCTGATCGAACGGGTCGTGCTGGACATGAGGTCTCCTGGAACTGGCGTGCGGGATCACACCCGCAGGGAAGGGGTCAGCGCGTGGCCGACCCCGTCGCGGAGCCGGCTCAGGTGACGGGCAGGGGCGGGCCCCGGCCTCCGACGGGGCGCAGCGCCCGGCTGGTCGGGGTGGTCAGCGCGCCGGCCTCGACGGCAAGGCGCCGGATGCCGTGGGCGAACCGCAGGCTCAGCGGCTCGGGGAGCAGCGCGCGCACGACGGCGCGCACCGCATCCTCACCGCGGGAGAGGAGCACGGCGGCGAGCACCGTCGCGATCGCGTGGGCCGCGAGCATGCCGGGCGTGACGTGCAGGCCCGCGAGCAGGGAGGTGACGGCCGTGCCCGTGGAGGTGACGGTCGCGCCGGCGGAGGTCACGGCATCCGACGTCGGGAGACCCGAGGCCCCGTGGACGTGGACTGCGGTGCTCGTGCCGCGCCCGGGTGCCATCGCCACGAGCGTGAGGTGGGTGAGCACCTGGCCGGCACCCATGGCCACGCCGAGGCGGGTGGCGGAGGCGCCACGCCGCACCAGGGCCCAGACGAGCGGGCCGACGAGGGCGGCGAGGACGCCTACCGCGAGGGGTTGCGGGCCGGTGGCGCCGCCGAGGCTGTGCGCGGTATGGCCCAGGCCAATCACCACGAGGGTGGCGATGAGGGCGCGCAGCATCCGGGCATCGCGCGCGCGCTGCGGCATCCCGGTCACGAGATGAGCGTAGCCACGGCCTCTGACCGGCTCGCGCCCAGCCAAGGGGGCACGACTGTCAGTGGTCGTGTCTACCGTCTACCTTATGAAAAAGGTATACTCTACCCATGGGGCTGAACATCAAGAACGAGCGCGTCCACCGCCTGGCTCGCGAGGCGGCGCGAGTGACGGGGCGCACCCAGACCGGCGCGATCGAGGAGGCTCTGGTGAAGCTGCTGCGCGAGTACGACGTCGACCCCGACCAGGCCCGCACCGGGCCGGTGGTCGACCGCGTCCTGGCCATCGCGGCGCAGTGGCAGGCCGACCCGGGGCGGGGTCACCTGCGCGCCGAGGACCTGTACGACGAGGCGACCGGGCTGCCCCGATGATCGTCGACACGTCCGCGTTGATCTCGATCCTCGAGGGTGAGAGCGGCTCGAAGCGGGTGCTCGAAGCCCTGGCCGCCGCCTCACCGGGGGCGCTGATGTCGGCGGCCAGCTGGGTCGAGGCGGGAATCGTCGCGGACGCTCGCTCCGCGCGCCACGGGGAGCGCCTCGACCGGGTGATCGAGGAGCTGGGGATCGAGATCGTTCCGGTCACCACCCGCCAGGCCGAGGTGGCGCGACTGGCCTACCAGCGCTTCGGTCGCGGGTCGGGTTCACCTGCTCGCCTCAACTACGGCGACTGCTTCTCCTACGCCCTGTCCACCACGGAGGGTCGACCCCTGCTCTACGTCGGCAACGACTTCAGCCAGACCGACGTCGCTCCGGCGCTGCA
>NZ_DAORSO010000133.1:3499-6133 GCF_035443565.1 Ornithinibacter sp.
ACTGGTCGCCATGACGAAAGCCCCAGGCACATCCCCGGAATCTGTGCGTGGGCTGGGGCCGATGACGGCGGCTGCATTGGTGTTCGGCTCGAGTGCAGCCGTGCTCGTCGTCGAGCTCGCGGCGCTGCGCCTGCTTGCCCCCTACCTCGGCCTCACCCTCGAGACGAGCACGATCGTCATCGGCATCGCGCTGGCCGCGATCGCCACCGGGTCGTGGGCCGGGGGCCGAGCCGCCGACATCATGCCGCCGCGTCGGGCACTCGGCCCGCTGCTTGCGATCTCGGGGGTGGCTGTGGCCGCGACCCCGTTCCTCGTTCGAGCCGCGGGTGAGACCGGAGGGTCGGGAGCGGCGCTGCTCATGGCGATCGTGGCGATCCTCGTGCCGGGGGCGTTGCTCTCGGCCGTGTCCCCCATGGTGACGAAGCTCGTGCTCACCGACCTTGCCGAGACCGGCAGCGTCGTCGGCCGACTGTCAGGCATCGGCACGGTCGGGGCCATCGCCGGGACGGTGCTCACCGGGTTCGTGTTCCTCGCGGCGCTGCCGGTCAGCTCGGTGCTCGTCGCCACCGGGGTGCTGCTCGTGCTGGCGGCGGCTGCTGTCGAGGTGGCTGTTCGGGGTGCCCGGGCTGCTGTCGTGCCGCTCGTGTTGTTGGTGCCGGGGGCCCTCGGGGCGGCCTACGGGCCGGGCAGGTGCGAGGCCGAGACCGTCTACCACTGCGCGCAGGTGCAGGTGGACCCGGCGCGCGAGAGCGGTCGGGTGCTCGTGCTCGACAGCCTGCGCCACTCCTACGTCGACCTGGACGACCCGACGCATCTCGAGTTCCAGTACGTGCAGGCACTCGCGGCCGTTGCGGACACGGCGTTCCCGGCCGGTGAGCCGCTGGAGGCCTATCACCTCGGCGGCGGCGGGCTGACCTTTCCTCGCTACCTCGAGCGGGTGCGACCAGGCACGGTCAGCGTGGTCTCCGAGATCGACCGCGGGGTGCTGGCGATCGACGAGCGCGACCTCGGGCTGGTCACCGGCCCGGCGATGGACGTGCGCATCGAGGACGCCCGGCTCGGGCTGCGCAGCCTCGCCACCGACAGCCGTGACCTCGTGGTCGGCGACGCGTTCGGTGGGATCAGCGTCCCCTGGCACCTGACGACCCGCGAGGCCCTCACCGACGTCCAGCGCGTGGTGCGTCCCGGCGGCATCTACGCCGCCAACCTCATCGACTTCGCGCCGTTGTCCTTCGCCCGGGCCGAGCTCGCCACGATGCGAACGGTCTTCGAGCACGTCGCGGTGGCCTCGGATGCCGAGACGCTGGGTCGCGAGGTCGGGTCCGGTGGCAACGTGGTCGCGATCGCCTCCGACGAGCCGCTCGACCTGGAGGCCCTGCGGTCAGGCTTTGCCGCCCAGGGGCTGGCGTGGGAGGTCGTCGAGGGCGCCGAGCTGGATGCCTGGATCGGTGACTCGCCCGTGCTGACCGACGACTTCGCCCCGGTCGACCAGTTGCTGACGCCCTACCCGAGCGCCCGTCGCCCCGTGGCCTGAGCGTCGGCGGCTTGCTGAGGGTGCTTCACAAGGGAAGCACGAGGTTCGCCGGGGAAGGCATCCCTTGCGAACCGCATGTTTCCCTCATGGGGAGGAAAAGTCGAGGTGCGGTGGGTGGTCGAGGCGGTCCGGGTGGGTCAGCAGGTCGCGCACGATCGTCGTGACCTGACCGGCGTGGGCCCCGTCGACGATCCGGTGGTCGGCCGTCGCGACGAGCACGAGCACCGGCCGGGCGACGACCTCCCCGTCGACGACGACCGCCCGCTGCTGCACCGTGCCCACCGCGAGGTAGATCGGCGTGCGGGCCAGCGGCAGCGGTGCGAGGAAGGCCTCGTCGAGCCCGAGGGTGCCGACGTTGGAGACGAACGCCGTGCCGAGCGGGAAGCCGGGCTGGCCGACGAAGCCCTTCCCGAAGCCGCCTGCCACGACCCCCGCGGCCGCCATCACCGGGCGCAGCGCCCACGCCGGGGCGATCTTCACCAGGCTCGAGGTGCGCTTGTACGACGTGTGGTCGCCGCGGCGCAGCTTGCCGGCCCCGGCATCCAGCGCCTGGGCGATCTCCACGGGGCTGAGGCGGTCGACGTCGTGCACCTTGATCGGCGCGAGGTCGGACCCGCGATCGATGTCGACGGCGAACCCGATGTCGCACCTCTCCAGTGGACGCAGCCGCCCGAAGACCACCCGCGCCCGCACCTCGGGCACCGCACGCAGGGCCCGACCGAGAGCCGCTCCGACGACGTGGGTGATCGTGATGCGCTCGCCGGTCTCTTCCCGCACCCGGTCGATGTAGGCCAGGGCGGGCGTGACGTCGACCTCCATGCGCGCGTAGATCCGTCCGTCGCGGGACGGCCGCCAGGTCGCCACGGCGATCTTGCGGCGCACCGGCACCCGGGGTGCGCTGTGGTGGCCGGTCATCGGATGCCGGTCAGGGCCAACCGCACGACGCTGCGGGGCGCGTGGGTGAGGGTTGCGAGCGGGGCCGCGCGGCGCGGCATCCGAAGGGTGGGCTGATCGTCCTCGACGGCGGCGACGACGGCGCGTGCCACGGCATCCGGGTCGAGCATCGTCAGTGCGCGGGTGCGCAGCACCCGGTCGAACGC
>NZ_DAORSO010000134.1:0-1421 GCF_035443565.1 Ornithinibacter sp.
GCGACGGCATCCGGACCGACGCGACCACCCCGACCTCCGCCACCGCCTGACCCGCACGCGAGCCGGCGTACCCAGATCGACCAATAGGTCACCGCAGGTACACCCAGCCACTCAGTTCGCGTACCCACATCGACCAATAGGTCACCGCAGGTACACCCGGCCAGTCAGCGCGCGTACCTGGATTGACCTATTGGTCGATGTCGGGACGCGGCGGCGTGTCGTTGAGGGCTCGAGGGGGGTCAGCCGACTGCCTGGGCCACCCCGTGGATCACCAGGCCGGCGAGCGCCCCGACGATCGTGCCGTTGATCCGGATGAACTGCAGGTCGCGGCCGACGTGCAGTTCGATGCGCTCGGCGGCCTCCTTGCCGTCCCAGCGATCGACCGTGACCGAGATGACCTCGGCCAGCTCGCTGCCGTAGGTGTTGACGAAGAAGGACACCGCCTCGCCGAGGCGGGCCTCAAGCCGGGCCCGCCACACCTCGTCGTGCACGAGGTGGTTGCCGAGGTTCTCGAGCAGCTCGTCACCGCGGGTGTGGAAGTACGAGGTCTCGTCGTCCATCGCCGTCGTCAGGGCGGTGCGGAACGACTGCCAAAGCCCGAGCGCGGTCTCCGGCACCTGCGGGTGGGTGAGCAGCAGCACCTTGAGCGCCTCCGCACGGGCCATGACCTCGGGGTCCTGCTGGAGGTCCACGGCCAGGCGCCGCAGCAGGTCGTCGAAGGCCTGGCGCGCGGGGTGGCGCGGGTCGTTCTCGATGTCCCGCAGCCAGGCGATGACCTGCTGGTAGGTCCAGCCGATGACCTTGTCGTCGACCCACGGCGGCGACCACCACGGGGCGCGCTCGCCGAGCACCGCCGCGTACGTGCCGGGGTTGTCGGCCAGCCACTCGCGCAGGTGCTCCAGGGCCAGGTCGACCAGCCCCTGGTGGGTCTGCTGCTCGACGACCCCCTCGAGCAGCGCGCCGGCGATCGGCGACACCGGCTCCTTGACCAGTCGCGGCACGAGGAAGTCCTGCACCAGCGCGCGGACCTCGTCATCCGACAGCCGCCCCAACCCCGCACGGCCGACGCGCACCGCCTCGACCATCACGCGGCGGCGATTGGCCGGCATCCCCAACCACTGACCGACGCGCTCACCCACGCGCGCCGTCGCGAGGCGCTCGCGCGCGATCTCCTCGGTGAGGAAGTTCTCGGTGACGAACTCCTGGAGGTTGCGCCCGATCTCGTTCTTGCGCTTCGGGATGATCGCCGTGTGGGGGATCGGCAGGCCGAGCGGATGCCGGAACAGCGCCGTGACGGCGAACCAGTCGGCGAGCGCCCCCACCATCGCCGCCTCGGCCGCGGTGTTGACGTAGCCCCACACGCCGTCGTGGTCCAGGCGCAAGGTGGCGAGGAAGACGGCCGCCGCGAACGCGAGCAGGCC
>NZ_DAORSO010000134.1:1521-4433 GCF_035443565.1 Ornithinibacter sp.
GGTCGGATGCCGGGGCGAGCCGGTCGCTCTCCGCCCACCGTCTCCACCCGCACCGGCATCCGGCCGGCATCCGCCCACCTACGCTGGGGAGGGTGCGCTTCCTCAACGACCTCCAGCCGCAGCACGACCTGACCTACGACGACGTCTTCATGGTGCCGAACCGGTCGTCGGTGACGAGCCGGCTCGACGTCGACCTGTCCTCGGCCGACGGCACGGGAACGACGATCCCGCTCGTCGTCGCGAACATGACCGCCATCGCCGGGCGCCGCATGGCCGAGACGACCGCCCGCCGCGGGGCCCTCACGGTCATCCCGCAGGACATCCCGGCCGAGATCGTGCGCGACGTCATCGCGTGGCAGAAGTCTCGCCACCTCGTGTACGACACCCCCATCACGCTGACCCCCGGCACGACCGTCGGCGAGGCCCTCGTGCTGCTGCACAAGCGCGCCCACGGTGCCGCCCTGGTCACCGACGGCGACCGCCCGGTCGGCATCGTCACCGAGACCGACCTCACCGGGGTCGACCGGTTCACCCAGCTCGAGGACGTCATGGTGCGCGACATGGTGTCGCTGCCCGACGGGGTCGACGTCGAGTCGGCCTTCGACACCCTCTCCCACGCCCGGCGCCGCCTCGCACCGGTGGTGACCCCCGACGGTCGGCTCGTCGGCATCCTCACCCGCCCGGGCGCCCTGCGCGCCCACCTGTACTCCCCCGCCACCGACGACACCGGCAGGCTGCGGATCGCCGCGGCCGTCGGCATCAACGGTGACGTCGCCGCCAAGGCAGCCGACCTGCTCGACGCCGGTGCCGACACCCTCGTCATCGACACCGCCCACGGCCACCAGGAGAAGATGATCGAGGCCCTGCGTGCGGTGCGGGCACTCGACCCCCAGGTCCCCGTGGTCGCGGGCAACGTCGTCTCGGCGCAGGGCACCCGTGACCTCATCGAGGCCGGCGCCGACATCGTCAAGGTCGGGGTCGGGCCGGGCGCGATGTGCACGACCCGGATGATGACCGCCGTCGGCCGCCCGCAGTTCTCCGCGGTGCTGGAGTGCGCCGCTGCGGCGCGCGAGCTGGGAGGCCACGTCTGGGCGGACGGGGGCGTCCGGCATCCGCGCGACGTGGCGTTGGCCCTGGCCGCCGGGGCGAGCAACGTCATGATCGGCTCGTGGTTCGCCGGCACCCTCGAGTCGCCCGGCGACCTCTACACCGACGAGGCGGGCCGTCAGTACAAGGAGTCGTTCGGCATGGCGAGCTCGCGGGCGGTGCGCCACCGCACGGCCAGCGACACGGCCTACGAGCGGGCGCGCAAGGCGATGTTCGAGGAGGGCATCAGCTCGGCCCGCATGTACGTCGACCCGGCCCGCCCGAGCGTCGAGGACGTCATCGACGAGATCGTCGCGGGCCTGCGCAGCAGCTGCACGTATGCCGGAGCCCGCACCCTGGAGGAGTTCCACGACCGCGCGACGGTCGGCATCCAGAGCACCGCCGGGTTCGCCGAGGGCCGCCCCCTGCACACCTCCTGGTGACCTGAGCGTCCGGCACGGTGGTTGCTCGGGGCACCAACCTGCCGGACGTCGTCGGGATTGAGGCAGGATGCCGGGTATGCCGTTCGACGTCGCCTCGGTCCGTGCCCACTTCCCCTCGCTCGCCGAGGGTGGTGCCCACTTCGACGGGCCCGGTGGGAGCCAGGTGCCCGACGTCGTCGGCCGCGCGATCGCGGACACCGTGACCGCCGCGATCTCCAACCGCGGCACCTTCACCCCCTCGGAGCGGCGGGCGGATGCCGTCGTCGCCGACTTCCGCTCGGCCTATGCCGACTTCCTCGGCGCCGACCCGCGCGGCATCGTCCACGGCCGCAGCGCGACCGCCCTCACCTACGACTTCTCGCGCACCCTGGCCAAGAACTGGGGCCCGGGTGACGAGATCGTCGTGACCCGCCTCGACCACGACTCGAACGTGCGCCCGTGGGTGCAGGCCGCGCAGTCCGCCGGCGCCACGATGCGCTGGGTCGACTTCGACCCGGCCACCGGCGAGCTGACCGCGGATGCCGTGGCCGCCGTCGTCACCGAGCGCACGCGCCTCGTCGCGACCACCGCGGCCTCGAACCTCATCGGCACCAAGCCCCCCGTGTGCCACATCTCCCGGCTGGCGCACGAGGTCGGCGCGCTGCACTGGGTGGACGGGGTGCATGCCACCGCGCACGCCTCGGTCGACATCGTCGCGCTCGACGCCGACGTCTGGACGTGCTCGCCGTACAAGTTCATGGGGCCGCACTGCGGGGTACTGGCCGCCTCCCCCGACCTGCTCGAGACGCTGCACCCCGACAAGCTGCTGCCCTCGACGAACGACGTCCCCGAGCGGTTCGAGTTCGGCACCCTGCCGTACGAGGCCCTCGCCGGGGCCACCGCGGCCGTCGACTTCATCGCAGGGCTCGCCGAGTCCTCGGAGGGTGACGACACGGCATCCGGCACGCGTCGCGAGCGCATCGAAGCCTCGATGAAGGCGGTGCACGCGCACGAGCGCGCGCTGCTCGACGTGCTCGAGCCCGCACTGCGCGGCCTGCCCGGAGTCACCGTGCACAGCAACGCGGCCAAGCGCACGCCGACCCTGCTCTTCACCGTGGAGGGGCGCGACCCGCAGGAGATCCGTGGGCTGCTCGCGGAGCGCGGGGTGAACGCCCCGGCCGGGCACTTCTACGCCATCGAGTGCTCGCGCCACCTCGGCCTGGGCGACGTCGGCGGGGTGCGCGTGGGGCTCGCGCCCTACACCAGCGAGAACGACATCGACCGGCTCGTCACCGGGCTGCGCGAGATCCTCTGAGCCGCGGGGCAACTGTCGATGGTCGCTCTGCTCGAACCGCTCGAGGCGCCGGTCCACCCGGTCGAGGCGCTGCGCCGCGTCGCGTTCCT
>NZ_DAORSO010000134.1:4533-6111 GCF_035443565.1 Ornithinibacter sp.
CGCTGTACGCCGCGCTGAAGGGCGACTGCCACCTGCACTCGGACTGGAGCGACGGCGGCTCCTCCATCGACGAGATGGTGCTGACGGGCATCGAGCTCGGCCACGAGTGGCTCGTGCTCACCGACCACAGCCCCCAGTTGCGGGTCGCGAACGGGCTCAGCGCCGAGCGGCTCACCCAGCAGATCGGCATCGTCGAGGCCATCGACCGCTCGCTCGGTGGGGCGTTCCGGCTGCTCAAGGGCATCGAGGTCGACATCCTCGACGACGGGGGCCTGGACCAGAGCGACGCGATGCTCGCGAGGCTCGACCTCGTCACGGCATCCGTGCACAGCAAGCTGCGGATGAACGCAGAACCCATGACGGCACGCATGGTGGCAGCCGTGTCGAACCCGCGGGTGAACGTGCTCGGCCACTGCACGGGGCGGCTCGTCGAGGGCTCGCGCGGCACCCGCCCACAGTCCGACTTCGACGCGCGTGCGGTGTTCGAGGCCTGCGCCGAGCACGGCACCGCGGTCGAGATCAACAGCCGGCCCGAACGCTGCGACCCACCCGATGACCTGCTCCTGCTCGCCCTGGAGCTCGGCTGCCTGTTCGCGATCGACTCCGACGCCCACGCGCCCGGCCAGATCGACATGAAGGCCTACGGCTGCGAGCGTGCCGAGCGGCTCGGGGTGCCGGCCGAGCGCATCGTCACGACGTGGGATGCCGACCGCCTCCTTACCTGGGCGAACCCGTGAGCGGCCCCGTGCACGGCCCTGTGCGCACGGCGATGGGCGGGCTCGTGCGGGTCGACCCGGCATCCGGCGAGGCCCCGTTCTGGCAGGTGCGCCGGCAGGTGTCCGAGGCGATCGCCGACGGCCGCCTGCCCGTCGGCACGAAGCTGCCGCCGATCCGGGCGCTCGCCGACGACCTCGGGCTCGCCGCGAACACCGTGGCTCGTGCCTACAAGGAACTCGAGGCGGCCGGGCTCGTCCTCACCCGCGGGCGCCTGGGCACCGTCGTCACCTCGGATGCCGTCGACGGCCTCGGCGCGGACGCTGCGGTGCGTCTCGCGGCCGGTGACTACGCCCGCGCGGCTCGTGCGGCTGGCATCCCGGACGAGGATGCCGTGGCGCTGGTTCGGGAGGCGCTCACCCGCCTCCCGTGAGACCGGGGCAGGGGTTCCCGGACTCGTTTTGGTGCGGGCGGGATTCGTCCCCTATGCTTCCAAAGTCCTCAACGGATCCGAACGCTGCGGTCTGCGTGACGTTGTGGATCTGACTGAGGTCGGGTCCCCATCGTCTAGCGGCCCAGGACCCCGCCCTTTCACGGCGGTAGCACGGGTTCGAATCCCGTTGGGGATACGCAATGTCACAAGGCCTTACACAAGGCCCCGTAGCGCAGTTGGTTAGCGCGCCGCCCTGTCACGGCGGAGGTCGCGGGTTCGAGTCCCGTCGGGGTCGCTTCGAGGAGAAGCGGTCGGAGAGATCCTGCCGCATCACTCGTCCGGCCAGGTAGCTCAGTTGGTACGAGCGTCCGACTGAAAATCGGAAGGTCGGCGGTTCGACCCCGCCCCTGGCCACACAAAACCGCAGGTCA
>NZ_DAORSO010000135.1:0-6094 GCF_035443565.1 Ornithinibacter sp.
CACCAGTGTGTGGCCTCGGGAGCGGGCCGGATGCCGTCAGCGCACCGTCGGCTGCACGCCCGCCCACGCGCGGTGCTCGCCCGCCGTGGTGACGACCCGCTCGAGCTGTTCCGCGACCCGGACCGGGGCGGTGCCTCCCCGGGCCGACCGCGAGGCCATCGATCCCTCGACGGACAGCACAGTTCTAACCCCCGGGGTGAGGTGCGGGCTGATCGCGGTGAGGTCGTCGTCGGTGAGGTCCCACAGCTCGATGCCGCGCTCCTCGCACACTCGGACGCACGCACCGGCGACCTCGTGGGCCACCCGGAACGGCACGCCCTCACGTACGAGCCATTCGGCGATGTCCGTGGCGAGGGAGAAGCCCTGCGGCGCGAGCGACTCCAGCCGGGCGGTGTCGAAGACCATCGTCGCGACCATGCCGCTGAACGCCGGGAGCAGGACCTCGAGGGTGTCCACGGCATCGAAGACCGGCTCCTTGTCCTCCTGGAGGTCGCGGTTGTACGCCAGGGGAAGGGACTTCAGGGTCGTCATGAGACCGGTGAGGTCACCGACGAGGCGCCCCGCCTTGCCCCGAGCCAGTTCGGCGACGTCCGGGTTCTTCTTCTGGGGCATGATGCTCGACCCCGTCGAGTAGGCGTCGTCCAGGGTGATGAACGAGAACTCCTTGGTCGCCCAGAGCACGACCTCCTCAGCCAGACGGGAGATGTCGACTGCCGTCATCGCGGCCACGAAGGCGAACTCGGCGACGAAGTCGCGCGAGGCCGTCCCGTCGATGGAGTTCTCGACCGAGGTGTCGAAGCCGAGGTCCGCGGCCACCGCCTCGGGGTCCAGGCCCAGCGAGGACCCGGCGAGCGCCCCGCTGCCGTAGGGCGAGACCGCGGTGCGGACATCCCAGTCGCGCAGCCGGTCGACGTCGCGCAGCAGCGCCCAGGCGTGCGCGAGCAGGTGGTGCGAGAGGAGCACCGGCTGGGCGTGCTGGAGGTGGGTTCGGCCGGGCATCGCGACACCGAGGTGGCGCGTCGCCTGGGCGACGAGGGCGTCGACGACGTCGAGGACGAGACCGGCCACGACCCGGGCGTGCTCCCGCAGGTACATCCGGAACAGCGTGGCCACCTGGTCGTTGCGTGACCGTCCCGCCCGCAGCCGCCCGCCGACGTCGGGGCCGGCCCGCTCGATGAGGCCGCGCTCGAGGGCGGTGTGGACGTCCTCGTCGGCCTGCTCCGGCACGAAGGCGCCGCTCTCGACGTCGGCGCGCAGCCGGTCGAGCGCGTCGAGCATCGCCTCGAGGGTGGCGTCGTCGAGCAGCCCGGCGCCGTGCAGCACCCGGGCGTGGGCACGTGAGCCCGCGAGGTCGTGCAGGGCGAGCCGCCAGTCGAAGTGCGTCGACTTCGACAGCGCCGCGAGGGCGTCGGCCGGGCCCCCGGCGAAGCGGCCACCCCACAGGGCGGTCGAGGTCCGCGGGTCGGGCGAGCCGCTCGGGCTCGTCGGGATGGTCACTGGGGGTCCCTTCGGGTGTAGGCCATGAGCCTGTCGACGAGCTCGCGGCTGGCCGCGGCGCCCTGGGTCACGACCATGATCGTGTCGTCCCCGGCAATCGTCCCGAGCACGGCCTCCAGGGCCGCGTGGTCGAGCGCCGAGGCGAGGAAGTTCGCGGCCCCCGGCGGGGTCCGCAGGATGACGAGGTTGGCCGACGCCTCCGCAGAGACGAGCAGCTCGTGGCACCGCGACTGCAGGCGGGTGACGCGCTCCTCACCATGTGGGGCAGCGCGCACGGTGCGGTCGCCGCCCTCCCCCGGCACGGCGTACACGAGGCTCTTGCCGACGCGCACGCGCTCGGCGCCGACGTCGACGAGGTCGCGCGACAGGGTCGCCTGGGTGACCTCGATACCGTCCGCCGCCAGGTGGTCGAGCAGCTCGGTCTGCGACCGCACCGGCGTCGACGCGAGGATCTCGGCGATCCGCTGCTGGCGTGCGGCGCGCGAGGTGGAGACGGTCATGTGTCCTGCTCGGAGCGGTGCTGCTCGATCAGCCACGACAGCAGCCCCTTCTGCGCGTGGAGCCGGTTCTCCGCCTCCTGCCACACCAGGGAGGCCGGTCCGTCGATGACCTCGGCGTCGACCTCGTAGCCCCGGTAGGCCGGCAGGCAGTGGAGGAACACGGCATCCGGCACGGCGTGGTCCATCAGCCCCTGGGTGACCCGGAACCTCTCGAACGGGCTCGCCGCCCCGTGGCGGTGCTCGCTCTCGGCCTCCATCCCCATCGAGACCCAGGTGTCGGTGGCGACGACGTCGGCGCCGGCCACCGCGGCCAGCGGGTCGTCGGTGACGAGCACCGAGCCACCCTGCTCGGCGGCGATGCGCTGGGCGCGGGCGACGATGTCGGCTCGCGGTGGGTGCGAGGCCGGTGTGCCGATCCGCACGTGCATGCCGGCGAGGGCGCAGCCGAGCAGGTAGGAGTGGGCCATGTTGTTCGCACCGTCACCGAGGTAGGCGAACGTCAGGCCCGCGGTCGAGCCCTTGACCTCGAGCACGGTGAGGAGGTCGGCGAGGATCTGGCACGGGTGGTAGTCGTCGGTGAGCGCGTTGATGACGGGCACCCCGGCATCCGCGGCCATCTCCTCCAGCCGGCTCTGCTCGAAGGTGCGCCAGACGATGGCTGCCGACTGCGGGCCGAGGATGCGCGCGACGTCCGCGACCGACTCACGCTCCCCCACTCCGGCGAGACGGCCGTCGATGACCATCGGGTAGCCCCCGAGCTGGGAGACGGCACCGACGAAGGAGACCTGGGTGCGCAGGGTCGGTTTGTCGAACAGGATCGACACGGTGTGCGGGCCGGCCAGGCTCTGGTCGGAGAACGGCGCGGCCTTCAGGGCCAGGGCCCGGTCGAGCACCTCGCGCTGCTCGGCCGCGGTGAGGTCGTCGTCGGCGAGGAGGTGGCGCAGGCTCATGGGGTGTCCTTGGCGGTGGGTGTCGTGGCGGCGTCGAGCAGGCCCGGAAGGGCGTCGACGAAGAGGTCGAGCTCGGCGGTGGTGATGACGAGAGGGGGGACCAGGCGCAGGGCGTCGGGCGCGACGGGGTTGACGATGAAGCCGGCCTCTCGCGCCAGGGCGGCGACGACCGGGGCGACCTCGGCGGCCAGGGTGATCGCGCGCATGAGGCCCGCGCCCCGGACCCCGGTGACCATCGGGTGGTCGAGCGCGAGGACGCGCTGCTCGAGGTGCTCGCCCGCCGCTCGCGCGTGCTCGAGCAGGCCCTGCGACTCGATCGCCTCCAGGACTGCGAGGCCGGCTGCGCAGGCCAGCGGGTTGCCCCCGAACGTCGAGCCGTGGTTCCCGGGAGTGAGCATCGTGCTCACCGTCGGCCCGAAGGTCACGAGCGCCCCGATGGGCACTCCCCCGCCGAGCCCCTTGGCCAGCGTGATGGCGTCGGGCACGACCCCGGCCTGCTGGAAGCCGAACCACGAGCCGGTGCGCCCGATGCCGGTCTGCACCTCGTCGAGGATGAGCAGCGCGCCGACCTCGCGAGTCAGCTCGCGGGCCAGGTGCAGGTAGGCCGTGTCAGCGGGCCGCACGCCGGCCTCGCCCTGGATCGGTTCCAGGACCAGGGCCGAGGTCTGCTCGGTGAGCGCGGAGCGCAGGGCCTCGCTGTCGCCCCACGGCACGTGGGTGACACCGGGGATGAGCGGCTCGAACGGCTCGCGGTAGGCCGGCTTGTGGGTCAGGGCGAGGGCACCGGTGCTCCGGCCGTGGAAGGCCCCCTCCGCCGCGACGATGCCGGTGCGGCCGGTGCGGCGAGCGAGCTTGATCGCCGCCTCGAGTGCCTCGGTGCCGGAGTTGCAGAAGAACACCGCCGAGCCCGCGGGTGCCTGCGCGAGGTGCAGCAGGCGCTCGGCGAGCTCGACCTGCGGGATCGAGGTGAAGAAGTTGGACACGTGGACGAGCTGACCGGCCTGCTTGGACACCGCGGCGACGAGCGCCGGGTGGTTGTGGCCGAGGGCGTTGACCGCGATGCCGCCGACGAGGTCGAGGTAGCGGCGGCCGTCGACGTCCCAGACCCAGGCACCCTCGCCGTGGTCGAGGACCAGCTGCGGCCGACCGAAGAGGTTCATCAGCGAGCCCTCGTAGCGATCGAGCCACGGCGCTGTCGCGGGGCCGGGCCCGGGGCCGGGTACCGGGCCACCGGATGCCGGATGCGCGTCACTCATCGTCGACCTCCTCATCGGGCAGGACCATCGTGCCGATGCCCTCCGAGGTGAACACCTCGAGCAGCAGGCTGTGCGGTTGGCGCCCGTCGACGACGTGCGCCTGCGGCACCCCGGCCTCGACGGCCCGGATGCACGCCTCGAGCTTGGGGATCATGCCGGCGTCGACGGTCTCGAGCAGGCGCCGGGCCGCCGTCACCGACAGCTCGGAGAGCAGGCTTCCCCGGTCGGGCCAGTTCGCGTAGACGCCCTCGACGTCGGTGAGCACGACGAGCTTGCGGGCGTGCAGGGCGGCGGCGAGCGCGGCCGCGGCGGTGTCCGCGTTGACGTTGAGCACCTGGCCGTCGACGTCGAGGTCGGGGGCGATGGTCGACACGACCGGGATGCGCCCAGCCTCGAGCAGGTCCAGGACAGCCGTCGGATCGACCTGCACGACGTCGCCGACGAGGCCGATGTCGTGCTCCTCGCCGTCGACGACCACGCCGCGGCGCCGGGCACCGAACAGGCCGGCGTCCTCTCCCGAGAGCCCCACGGCGACCGGGCCGTGCTGGTTGAGCAACCCCACGAGCTCACGACCCACCTGGCCGGTGAGCACCATCCGCACGACGTCCATGACGTCGGGGGTCGTGACCCGCAGGCCGCCCTTGAACTCGCTCTCGAGGCCGAGGCGGTCGAGCATGTTCTTGATCTGCGGGCCGCCGCCGTGGACGACGACGGGGCGCAGACCGGCAAACCGGAGGAAGGCGATGTCCTGGGCGAAGGCGGCCTTGAGCTCGTCGTCGACCATCGCGTTGCCGCCGTACTTGACGACGACCAGGGCCCCCCGGAAGCGCTCGAGCCAGGGCAGTGCCTCGACGAGCGTGGTCGCCTTGGACTGCGCGACGCGCAGGGCGGCCGCGTCGATCGCGCCGCGCAGGGCCTGGTCGGGGGGTGGCATGTCGGTCCTTCGTGCTCAGGTGGAGTAGGCGGAGTTCTCGTGGACGTAGTCGTGGGTCAGGTCATTGGTCCAGACCGTCGCCGCCGCATCGCCCTCGTGGAGGTCGACGACGACCCGCACCTCGCGGCCGGCGAGGTCGACGAGCGAGCGGTCCTCGCCCACGCCACCGGCGCGGCAGACCTGGATGCCGTTCATCGACACGTCCAGCACTGCCGGGTCGAACGCGGCGTGGGTCGTGCCCACGGCGGCCAGCACACGACCCCAGTTGGGGTCGTTGCCGAAGACCGCGCACTTGAACAGGTTGTTGCGGGCCACCGAGCGGGCGACCTCGAGTGCGTCGCTCTCGGATGCCGCGCCACGCACCTCGATCGCGATGTCGTGGTGGGCGCCCTCGGCGTCGGCGATGAGCTGGCGGGCGAGGTCGGCGCACACCTGTGTCACGGCATCCGTGAGGTCGTCGAGGTCGACGGTGACGCCCGAGGCGCCCGAGGCCATGAGGAGCACCGTGTCGTTGGTGGACATGCAGCCGTCGGAGTCGATGCGGTCGAAGGTCACCGCCGTGGCGGCCCGCAGGGCCCCGTCGAGGTCGTCCGCGACGTGGTGGCCGGCGATGACGGCATCCGTGGTGATGACGACGAGCATCGTCGCGAGCGCCGGGGCGAGCATGCCGGCGCCCTTGGCCATGCCACCGACGGACCAGCCCTCACGCTGCGCGACCGCGGTCTTGGCGACGGAGTCGGTCGTCATGATGGCCTGCGCCGCCGCAGGACCCCCGTCGACGGCCAGCACCTCGATGGCCGCGTCGATGCCGGGCAGGAGGAGGTGCATGGGCAGTCGCTCACCGATGAGGCCGGTCGAGCAGACCACGACGTCGCCGGCAGCCACCCCGAGCACCTCGCCGACGTGCTCGGCCGTGCGGTGGGTGTCCTGGAAGCCGGGGGCGCCGGTGCAGGCGTT
>NZ_DAORSO010000136.1:0-2630 GCF_035443565.1 Ornithinibacter sp.
GCCTCGAGGGCGTAGTAGGTCAGCACGATCTGCGCACCGGCCCGTCGGATGCCCGTGAGCGACTCCAGCATGACGCGCTCGCGATCGATCCAACCCCGTTCGGCAGCAGCCTCGATCTGCGAGTACTCCCCCGAGATCTGGTACGCGGCAACCGGAACCGGCGACATCGCGGCGGCAGCGGCGATGATGTCGAGGTGCGGGCCGGCCGGCTTGACCATGACGATGTCGGCGCCTTCGGCGATGTCGAGCTCGAGCTCACGCACGGCCTCGGTCGCGTTGGCCGGGTCCTGCTGGTAGGCCGCCCGGTCACCGACGAGCGAGGACTGCACGGCCTCGCGGAACGGTCCGTAGAGCCCGGAGGTGTACTTCGCGGCGTACGCCAGGAGCACGGTGTCGGTGTGCCCCGCGGCATCCAGCGCCGCACGCACGTGCGCCACCTGGCCGTCCATCATCCCCGAGAGCCCGAGGACGTGGGCACCGGTCGCCGCCTGCGCCAGCGCCATGGCGGCATACCGCTCGAGCGTGGCGTCGTTGTCGACGGCCCCGTCCGGAGCGAGCACTCCGCAGTGGCCGTGGTCGGTGAACTCGTCCAGGCACAGGTCGACCATGACGACGAGGTCGTCACCGACCGCCTCGACCAACCGGGCGAGAGCGACGTTGAGGATGCCGTCGGGGTCGTCCGCGCCGGACCCTCGCGCGTCCTTGGTGGTCGGGACCCCGAACACCATGATCCCGCCGAGCCCGGCCTGCACGCAGCGGTGGGCCTCCTCGACGAGGGAGTCGAGCGTGTGCTGGACGACACCGGGCATGGCCGAGATCGGCACCGGCTCCTCGATGCCCTCGCGCACGAAGACGGGGAGCACCAGGTCGGCCGGGTGCAGTCGTGTCTGCGCCACCAGGCGCCGGATCGCGGGGGTGCGCCGCAACCGGCGTGGCCTGCTCTGCGGGAAACCCATCACGTGGCGCGGCGGCGCGAACCCGGACGACGCTGGCTCGGGCGCAGGACGACCTCACCGGCCTCCTGGGCCGCCAGGGCCAGCGAGCGGCCGTGATCGGCCAGGGCGTCGACGAGCGCGTCGGCGTTGGCGACCGGGGCGAGCACGTCGACCCGCAGGCCGAGCTCTTCCGCGGTCTTGGCCGTGGCCGGGCCGATGCAGGCGACGACCGTCGTCGGGTGCGGCTTGCCCGCGATGCCGACGAGGTTGCGCACGGTCGAGCTCGACGTGAACAGCACGGCGTCGAAGGAGCCGTTCTTGATGGCGTCGCGCACCGACGCCGGCGGCGGGGCCGCCCGCACCGTGCGGTAGGCCGTGACGTCGTCGACCTCCCACCCGATGTCCTGCAGGCCCGCGACGAGCGTCTCGGTCGCGATGTCGGCACGCGGCAGGAACACCCGGGCGATCGGGTCGAGGTCGGGGTCGAAGGCGGGCCAGACCTCGAGCAGGCCGAGGGCTGACTGCTCCCCGGTCGGCACGAGGTCCGGGGTGATGCCCCAGTCGCGCAGGGCCTGGGCGGTGACACCGCCGACGGCTGCGACGCGCAGACCCGCGAACGAACGCGCATCGAGCCCGAACTCGTCGAACTTCTCACGGATCGCCCGCACGGCGTTGACGGACGTGAAGCCCACCCACTCGTAGCGCCCGGTGACCATGCCCTTGACGGCGCGCTCCAGCTGCTGCGGCGTGCGCGGGGGCTCCACCGAGATCGTCGGCACGACCTTGGCCTGCGCCCCGTGGCGCTGCAGGCGGGCCAACGTCGAGGCCGACTGCTCCTTCGTGCGGGGCACCAGCACCTCCCACCCGAACAGCGGCTTGCTCTCGAACCACGACAACGTCTCGCGCATGGTGACAGTGGACCCCACGACGGCCAGCACGGGGAAGCGCCCGTCGGCCATCGTCGCGCCGGCAGAGGACAGCGTCGTCGTCACGGTGCGCTGGTCGGTGCTCGTGCCGCGCTCGGTGACGGCGACGGGAGTTGCCCCGTCACGACCGGCGGCGATGAGGGCGTCGAAGGTCTGGGCGGCCTTGTCCGGTGCCCCGATGACGACGACGGTGACCTTGGGGTCGAGCGCGCCCGTGAGGTCGACGCCGCGAGCCCCGGCGACGAGGACGTGCACCCCGGTGGAGCTGGCCGACGTCAGCGGCACCCCGGCGTACGAGGGAACGGCCGTGACCGAGCTGACGCCCGGAACCACCTCGAAGGACACCCCTGCCTTCACGCAGGCGGTGGCCTCCTCGGCGAGCCCGTTGAAGACTGCGGGGTCACCGTCCATGAGGCGCACGACGAGGCCGCCCGGGTGCGCCTTCGCGGCCCGCACGACGAGCTTGGCGCGCGACGCGTGGGTGAGGTTCTCACCGTGGTCGCCGTGGCCGGCATCCACGACGGGGGTGCCGGGTGCGCACCACCGCTCGACGACGTCGTGCCGCGCCACCTGGTCGATGACGACGGCATCCGCAGCGGCGAGCAGCTCGCTGGCGCGCACGGTGAGCAGCCCGGGGTCGCCGGGTCCGGCGCCGACGAAGGCCACCTGGGCCGGCGTGCGGGGGGTGGAAGGGGAGGTCGAACGCGTGGGGCTCACAAGGCACGCTCCGTGGCGGGGTGGTCGGTCGTGGAGGAGTGGTCGGTCGTGG
>NZ_DAORSO010000136.1:2730-6075 GCF_035443565.1 Ornithinibacter sp.
GCTGTCGGACATCAGCTGGGCTGCGCCGTCCTCGAGGAGCAGGTGCGCGAGGCGCCTGCCGAGGTCGGCGGGGGTGGCGGGGTCCCCGACGAGCGAGCGGCGGAGGTCAGCCGTCCCGTCGGGCGAGGTGACGACGGCTCGCAGGGAGAGCTCAGGGCCGTCGAAGCCTTCGACGACCTCGGCGAGTGCGCCGACGGGGGCGGAGCACCCGGCCTCGAGCTCGGCGAGCAACGCCCGCTCGGCGGTGGTGCAGGCGCGGGTGTCGTGGTCGTCGAGCAGGGCGACGAGGGATGCCGTGTGCGCGTCGTCCGCGCGGACCTCCACCGCGAGCGCCCCCTGGCCGGGGGCCGGGAGCATCTGGATCGGGTCGAGCAGCTCGCTGACGGCGTCGATCCGTCCGAGGCGACGCAGGCCTGCGGCGGCGAGCACGACGGCGTCGAGGTGTCCCTCGGTGACCTGCCGCATCCGGGTGTCGACGTTGCCGCGCAGTCCGGTGACGACGAGGCCGAGGCCCAGGGCCTCGAGCTGGGCACGGCGGCGGGGGGAGCCCGTGCCCACGGTCGAACCCGCAGGCAGCTCACCGAGCGTGAGCCCGCCCCGGGCGACGAGGGCGTCGCGGGGGTCCTCGCGCACCGGGATCGCGGCGACGAGCGTGTCCGGGTCGGGTGTCGTGGGCAGGTCCTTCAGCGAGTGCACGGCCAGGTCGACCCGCCCGTCGACCAGGGCGGCGCGCAGGGCGGAGACGAAGACGCCGGTGCCGCCGAGCTGGGCCAGCGGGGTGGTCTGGTCGCGATCGCCCTCGGTGCTGACCTCGACGAGCTCGACCTCGTGGCCGAGCGCGCGCAACTGGTCGGCCACCCACGACGACTGGGTCGTCGCGAGGGCGGATCGGCGGGTTCCGAGGCGGAGCATGCTCAGTCCTCCTCGGGCAGGGTCGGGGGTGCGGACACCAGGGAGACGTCGCGAGGGTCGAGGTCGAACAGCTCGTTGAGCGCCCGCGCGTAGCTGCCGCCCTGGCCGTCCTGGGCGAGTTCCTTCACGCGCACCGTCGGGGTGTGGAGCAGCTTGTCGACGACACGCTCGACGGCCCGGCGGACCTCGGCGCGCTCGGCGTCGCTCAGGCCGGGTGTGCGTCGCTCGAGGCGGCGAAGCTCCTCCTCGACGAGCGCGCCGGCGTGGCTGCGCAGCGCGGTCACGGTCGGCGCGACGGCCTCGGCCGATCGGGCCATGAGGTACGCCGCGACCTCTGCCGTCACGAGGTCACCCGCCTGCGCGACCTGGGGTGCCGACCCGGCATCCGAGAGGTCCTCGCCGAGCTCGGCGAGGCCGACCCGGGTCGTGGCGGGCAGGTCGGCGACGGCGAGGTCGATGTCGTGCGGCAGCGCGAGGTCGATGTAGACCTGCGGGCGTCCGCTGCGGGCAGCGACCGCACGACGGACGTCGTCGGCGGTGATGACCTGCCCCGGAGCGCCGGTGGAGGAGATGACGACGTCGGCCTCGACGAGGGCAGCACCGAGGTCCGCGAGGTGGCGCGAGGTGCCGCCCACCCGATCGGCCACCGTGCGCGCCCGGTCGTGGTTGCGGTTCGCCACGACGACGGTGCGGGCCCCCGAACGGGCCACGGTCGCCGCCGCGAGGGCGCCCATGCCGCCGGCGCCGACGACGAGCACGGACAGGTCGCCGATCGGTCCGAGGGCGGCCTGCGCCCGGGCCAGCCCGGCCTGCACGAGCGAGCCGCTCACGAGGTCGATGCCGGTCTCGGTGTGCACGCGCTTCGCGACCCGCAGGGCCTGCTGGAGCACGGTGTTCAGGGCTGGGCCGACGTGACCGTGACGCTGGGCGCGAGCGAGCGAGCGGCGCACCTGGCCGAGGATCTGGGCCTCGCCGACGGCCATCGAGTCCAGGCCCGAGGCGACGTTGAACACGTGGGCGATGCCGCGGTCCTCATAGTGCACGAACAGGTGCGGTTGCAGATCGGCCCGGTCGACCGAACAGGTGTCGGCCAGCGCCGCCGTGATGTCGGCCAGGGCGCCGTGGAAGGTCAGGCACTCGGCGTAGACCTCGGTGCGGTTGCACGTGGACACGACGACGGCTTCGGTGACGTGCTCCGAGCGCAGCACCGCCTGCTCGAGGGCGGTGCGGGCGTCGGGGTCCAGGGCGACCGACTCCAGGAGTGACAGGGGTGCACCGTGGTGCGACAACCCGAGGACGACCAGGCTCATCAGGCCACCACCTCGGAGGTCGTGGCGGCCGCGGCCGCGGCGACCCGCTGACCGTGGAAGGCGAGGATCTGCAGCTCCGTGGACAGGTCGACGTTGCGCACGACGACCCCGTCGGGGACGGCGAGCACGGCAGGGGCGAAGTTCAGCACCGAGCGGACCCCCGCCGCGACGAGGCGGTCACACGCGTCCTGGGCCCCTGACGACGGCGTGGCGATGACGCCGATCGCGAGGCCCTCGTCGGCGACGAGACCCGGCAGGTCGGACATGGGGCGCACCGGCCGCCCGGCGACGTCCTCGCCCAGCAGCCGACGGTCACCGTCGAGCAGTGCGACGACCTCGAACCCGCGCTCCTCGAACCCGCGGTAGGCGGCGAGCGCCCGACCGAGGTTGCCCATGCCGACGATCGCAACCGGCCACTCGCGGGTCAGGCCCAGTGCGGCGGTGATCTCGGCGGCCAGGCGCTCGACGTCGTAGCCGACCCCGCGCACCCCGTAGGAGCCGAGGTGCGACAGGTCCTTGCGCAGCATCGCCGAGCTCACCCCGGCGGCGTTCGCGAGCTCCTCGGAGCTCACCGAGATCACGCCGTGGCCCGCGAGGGTCGTGAGCGCCCGCAGGTACCCCGGGAGTCGGGCCACCGAGGCCTCCGGGATGCCCCGGCGGGTGGTCGCTGCGTCGGACACCGTCGCTCACCGACTCCTTTCGCGGGCCCGCACGGCCGGATCGGAGCGGGCGGGCGCACGCGTTCAGCGGCCCGGCCAGCGGGTGAGACCGTCAGCGTACGGTCTTGTGAACGCCTGCACAAAGTCGTCCGAGGACCCCGTGACCCTGCTCACTCCCCCGTGTGCTAAAAGCTTCGACAGCAGTCCGGATGCCGTCAGCGCACCGCGGGCGGCGCGGCCAGGGCCGCTCGCAGACGGGTCTCGTCGACCCGCCAGTAGTCGTGCTGACGACCGTCGACCAGGGTCACCGGAATCTGCTCGGCCCACGCCTCACGCAACTGCGGGTCGTCATCGATGGAGTGCTCCTGCCACCCGACCCCGAGATCGGCACTCACCCGCTCGATGGTCTCGCGGGCCGTGTCGCACAGGTGGCACCCCGGCCGGCCGATCAGGGTGACCCGCAC
>NZ_DAORSO010000137.1:0-2079 GCF_035443565.1 Ornithinibacter sp.
ACCCCGGCAGGGCCGGTCAGAGGAACTGGGCCGGGTCGAACTCGTCGATGGCGATGACCCGCACCCGTGGGAGCCGCTCGTTGAAGGCCAGGACGTCGTACTCGAGGTCGAAGGTCTCCAGCCCGAGCTCGACGAGCTGGCTGAACGCGTGGTTTCGGAACTCGACGAATCCGACGAGGCCGACCCGGCGGCCGTCGAGCAGCTCGCCGACCTCCTCGACGAAGTCGCCGTCGTTGCTGACGAGGACGACATCGGCCTCGCGCGTGCGCAGCTCGGTCAGCGTGCGCTGGATCGCGATGTCGACGACCTTCTGCCCCGGTGCGCCCGAGAGCGGGATGGGCCGGTAGCCGATGGCGAGCAGGGCCTGGACGAACGTCATGGGCAGCTCGGAGTTGGCCGCGAGGAAGAACAGTCCCTGGGCGGGCTGGTCCCACTGGTCGCGCGCGAACTGCAGCAGCCGTTCCCACCGGGGACGCTCCTCCGGGCGCGGTCGGCGGCCGAGGATCGAGGTGCCCAGCGTGGCGTCGATGTTCTCGCCGTCGACGAGCAGGTAGGTGGTGCGCGCTGCGTCAGCCATGGGCTCACCCTAGACGCAGCATCACGGGCGACTCATTGCGAACGGCCCACCTCGTCCGAGGTGGGCCGTTCGCAATGAGTGGGGTGTGGCTCAGGCCTGCTTGCCGAGCTCCACGTCGATGACGAGCGTGATCTTCTCGGAGACGAGCACGCCACCCTTCTCGAGGGCCGCGTTCCAGGTCAGGCCCCAGTCGGTGCGGTTGAGCTCGCCCTTGGCCTCGAAGCCGGCCTTGTCGTTGCCCCACGGGTCGGTCGCGACACCGTTGAACTCGACGTCGAGGGACACGGGCTTGGTGATGCCCTTGATCGTCAGGTCGCCGACGAGGGTGGAACCGTCGAACGAGGTGCTGACGAAGGTCATCTCCGGGTAGGTCTCGGAGTCGAAGAAGTCGGCGCTGCGCAGGTGGCCGTCGCGGTCGGCGGTGCCCGTGTCGACGGATGCCGTCTTGATGGTCACGTTCGCGACGCTGTCAGCGAGCTGCTCGGCCACCTCGACGGTGCCGGTGAACTCGGTGAACTTGCCGCGGACCTTGGACACCATGAGGTGGCGGGCGATGAAGCTCACCTCGGCGTGGGTGGGGTCGATGCTCCAGGTGCCGGGGGTGAGGCCGTCCAGGGTGGTGGGCGCGTTGCTCATGAAGTCTCCTTTGTCGTGGCCTAGCACTCGCTAGTTGTCCCTTCAACCAAACTGGCCGCGGCATCCATTCCCACGTCTCGCCATGTGAGACACTCTGATGCCCGTGCATCTCAGGTCGTTCTCAGGAAGAACGTCTGTGCAGATGGCCACATGGATCGGAACCACCCACGGGTATCTGCAGTCCCGTGCCACGATGGGCGAGTTCGGTGAACCGGGGAGACGCGATGAGCGGGGCAGTGATGACAGAAGGGACGTCAGCCGACGACACGGGTGGTGTTGACGGCGAGGGTGGGGTCCGGTGGCTCAGCCACGAGGAGCAGATCGCCTGGCGCGCCTACCTGCGCGCCTCTCGTGAGCTCACGGTGGCGTTCGAGCGTGACCTCCAGGACGTCGGGATCAGCCTGCCCGAGTACGAGCTGATGTCGATGCTCTCCGAGGCACCCGACGCGCAGATGCGCATGTCGACCCTGGCGTCCCTCATCGTGCAGTCCCGCAGCCGCGTGACCCACACGGCCGCCCGGCTCGAGCGTCGCGGCTGGGTGCGCCGCACGCCGGCCCCCGACGACGGCCGTGGGGTGCTGCTGCGCCTCACCGAGGGCGGGCGGGTCGCTCTCGACTCCTTCGCCGTCGTCCACATCGCGAGCGTCCGGCGCCACCTCATCGACGTGCTGACTGCCGAGCAGTTCGCCACCCTGGGTGCCACGATGCAGATCGTGCGCGACGCCTACGCCGCCGACCCGACCATGCGCGGCGCCGTCACCATCGCCTGACCCGTCGGTCCGGGACCTCGCCCGACCCTGGCCGCGGCCGAGCAACCAGGGGTGTCGGACAATGGTGGGGTGAGCCCTGACCCGACACCCCACGCC
>NZ_DAORSO010000137.1:2179-6061 GCF_035443565.1 Ornithinibacter sp.
CGCCCCGGCATCCGCCGCCCTCCTCGAGCGCGCCCGCGCCGTCACCCCCGGCGGGGTCAACTCCCCGGTGCGCGCCTTCCGCGCGGTCGGCGGCACCCCCCGCTTCATGGCGAGCGGGCGCGGCCCGTACCTCACCGACGTCGACGGTCGCGAGTACGTCGACCTCGTGTGCAGCTGGGGCCCGATGATCCTCGGCCACGCGCACGAGGGCGTGCTGGATGCCGTCCGTTCGGCGACCGCTCGCGGGTTCAGCTTCGGCACCCCCTCGGAGAACGAGGTGCTGCTCGCCGAGGAGATCGTCGCCCGGGTCGACCCCGTGCAGCAGGTGCGGCTGGTCTC
This sequence comes from Ornithinibacter sp., assembly GCF_035443565.1. Taxonomy (NCBI): domain Bacteria; kingdom Bacillati; phylum Actinomycetota; class Actinomycetes; order Micrococcales; family Intrasporangiaceae; genus Ornithinibacter; species Ornithinibacter sp. The sequence continues at coordinate 2,519 of NZ_DAORSO010000137.1, forward strand.
CAGCGGCACCGAGGCCACGATGAGCGCCATCCGGCTCGCCCGCGGCTTCACCGGCCGCAGCCTCGTCGTGAAGTTCGCCGGGCACTACCACGGGCACGTCGACTCACTGCTCGTCAGCGCCGGTTCGGGGCTGGCCACCTTTGCGCTACCCGACTCGGCCGGGGTGCCCGCCGAGATGGCCGCCGAGACCCTCGTCCTGCCCTACAACGACGTCGACGCGCTCGAGGCCGTCTTCGCCGCCCGGGGCAGCGAGATCGCCTGCCTCATCACCGAGGCCGCGGCCGGCAACATGGGCGTCGTCCCCCCGGACCCGGGGTTCACGCAGGCCCTGCGCCGGGTGACGGCCGAGCACGGCGCGCTGCTGGTGTCGGACGAGGTGATGACCGGGTTCCGCGTCAGTCGCGCCGGCTGGTGGGGTCACGAAGGGCTCGACCTGGCCCCCGATCTGATGACGTTCGGCAAGGTCATGGGCGGTGGCTTCCCCGCGGCAGCGTTCGGCGGCCGGGCCGACGTCATGGCCCTGCTCGCCCCCGACGGGCCGGTCTACCAGGCGGGCACCCTCTCCGGTAACCCCGTCGCCACCGCGGCCGGGCTGGCCACGCTGCGCGCCTGCGACGACGCGCTGTTCACCCGCCTGGGTGAGGTGTCGAGCGCGATCGCCGCCGCGGCATCCGATGCCCTGAGCGCGGCCGGCGTGCCCCACCGCGTCCAGTGGGCGGGCTCGATGTTCTCCGTCTTCTTCCGCGAGGGGGCGGTGCGCACCTACGACGACGCGCGCGAGCAGGACGCCGCGGCCTTCGGCCGCTTCTTCCACGCCATGTTGGATGCCGGCGTGTACCTGCCGCCGAGCGCCTTCGAGTCGTGGTTCGTCTCCGGGGCGCACGACGACGCTGCCGTCGAGCGCGTCCTCGCCGCCCTGCCGGGGGCGGCCCGGGCAGCGGCCGAGCGAGGCTGAGCGGCCCGCCGGGCTCGGCCTGGCCCGCCGCGTCGGCTGGCGTCCTCGCCGCGAGCGCGGGATGCTGGCGGGACCACATGACCCCGGGCAGGGAGGTTCCATGAGTACGACGACGAGCCAGGACGAGCAGGCCGAGGCACGGCGGGGCGCCTTCTCAGGCCGGAGGGTCTTCATCCTCGCGGCGATCGGGTCCGCGGTCGGCCTGGGCAACATCTGGCGGTTCCCCTACGTGGCGTACGAGAACGGCGGAGGGGCGTTCATGCTCCCCTACCTCGTGGCGCTGCTGACGGCGGGCATCCCGTTCCTCCTCGTCGAGTACGCCCTCGGGCACAAGTACCGTGGCTCGGCGCCGCTGTCCTTCGCGCGGCTGTCGCGGCGTACCGAGGGCCTCGGGTGGTGGCAGGTCGGGATCTGCTTCATGATCGCCGTCTACTACGCGGCCGTCATCGCCTGGGCGCTCAGCTACACCGTCTTCTCGTTCACGCAGGCCTGGGGTGAGGACCCGGACGCCTTCTTCTTCGGCGACTACCTCCGGGCGGGCGACCCCGGGGTCACGCTCGAGTTCGTGCCGGGCGTCCTGGTGCCGCTCGCGGTCGTCTGGGTGGCACTGGTCGCCGTGATGGCCCTGGGCGTCAGCCGCGGTGTCGGCGCCACGTCCGTCATCTTCATCCCGGTGCTCATCGTGGCCTTCGCCGCCCTCGTGGTGCAGGCCCTGACGCTGCCCGGGGCGGCCCAGGGGCTGGACGCCCTCTTCGCGCCGGACTGGTCGACCCTCGCGGACCCGGCGGTGTGGGCCGCCGCGTACGGCCAGATCTTCTTCTCGCTGTCCATCGGCTTCGGCATCATGATCACCTACTCGTCCTACGTGCACCGGCGTACCGACATGTCCGGCTCGGCCCTGGTCGTCGGCCTGTCGAACTCGGGCTTCGAGCTGCTCGCGGGCATCGGCGTCTTCGCTGCGCTGGGCTTCATGGCCCAGGCCTCCGGTGTGGCCGTCGGCGAGGTGGCGACGTCGGGGATCGGCCTGGCCTTCATCGCGTTCCCCACGATCGTCAACGAGGCCCCGGCCGGGGCCGTGATCGGCGTGCTGTTCTTCGCCTCGCTCGTCATGGCGGGCTTCACCTCGCTCGTCAGCGTGCTGGAGGTCGTCATCTCCGCGGTGCGCGACAAGTTCGAGACCAGCCGGGTTCGGGCCACCCTCGTCGTCACGATCCCGTGCGCGCTGATCAGCCTCATCGGGTTCAGCACGACGAGCGGGATCTACGTCCTGGACATCGTCGACCACTTCATCAACCGGTTCGGCATCCTGCTCGTCGCGGTCGTCAGCATGGTCGTCATCGCGTGGGGCGTGCGCGCCCTGCCCCGGCTCAGGGACCACCTCAACCGCGACGGCTCGGTGCCGGTGCGCGGGTGGTGGATCGCCCTCGTCTCCGTGGTCACGCCCCTGGCCCTGGCGTTCATCCTCGTCCGGGAGCTCTTGGCCGTCATCGAGGAGCCCTACGGGGGCTACCCGCAGTGGATGCTCGTCGTCTTCGGCTGGCTCGCCGCCGCCCTCGTGGCCGTGGCGGGCTTCGCCATCGCCCGCGTGCCTTGGCGCCCCGAGACGAGCCTGGACGTCGGCGACCGACCCGAGAACGACACCACCGCAAGGAGCCAGCCGTGAGCACCCCCGCCATCGTCATGCTCGTCGTCTCCGTGCTCGTCATCTGGGGCGGGCTGCTGTTCGCCCTGCTGCACCTGCGCCGGGCCGACCGCGAGGACGCGATCGAGCAGGAGATGCACCGCGACCTCTGAGGGGCCGAGCGCGGGCGCGGTGACCGGGCATCCAGCCGGGTTTGCGACAATCGCCGGTATGACGACCTTTCCCCGTGCAATTGGCGGCCCCGGCGCGGCCGGGCCCACCGGTGGCGAGCCGCAGCGCACGGTCGTCCACCTGCTGCGGCACGGCGAGGTCCACAACCCCGACCGGGTGCTCTACGGACGGCTGCCGGGCTACCACCTGTCCGAGCTGGGCCGCCACATGGCCGAGCTGGCGGCCGAGCACCTCGGCGACCACGACATCACCCACGTCGTGTCCAGCCCACTCGAGCGGGCTCGCGAGACCGCGGCCCCGATCGCGCAGGGCCACGAGCTCGAGATCACGATCGACGACCGGGTCATCGAGGCGGGCAACGCCTTCGAGGGACTGCCGGTCGCCGGCGGAGCTGGGCTGCTCAAGCACCCACGGCTCTACCCCAAGTTCCTCAACCCGTTCCGACCGTCATGGGGTGAGCCCTACGTCGAGATCGTCGAGCGGATGCGCCTCGCGATCATCGACGCCCGGGCTGCGGCCCGCGGCCACGAGGCGGTCATCGTCAGCCACCAGGCACCGATCTGGATGATCCGCCTCGCCACCGAGGGCCGCCCGCTGTGGCACAACCCGGCCAAGCGCGAGTGCTCGCTGGCGTCGCTCACCTCGCTGACGTTCCTCGGCGACGAGCTGCTGTCGCTCTCCTACAGCGAGCCGGCCGCATCCCTGCTCGGTCAGGCCCAGCCCGGGGCGGGCGCATGAGCGGCAGACCCCTCGCCCGGTGGGCCGGGTGGGTGGC
>NZ_DAORSO010000138.1:0-6055 GCF_035443565.1 Ornithinibacter sp.
TCTTCCCGAGCACGTCGCGGGTGAAGTAGAGCAGGTACGTCGTGACGAACGCCGTGCCGAGGATGACGAGGAAACGCGTGACGAAGACCCACGCGAAGTCCGGGTGCTCGCGTGGGCTGACCCAGAAGGCCCGGACGAACGAGCCGAGGTGGAAGGCCGGGATGCGCTCGCGGTCCAGGCGCGGGTCCGGCATCCGGGCGACGAAGAGCACCGCCGTGAGCAGGACGACGACGACGACCACGAGGTAGCGCAGCCGCTGGCCGTCGGGGGCGGTGTTGTCGCCGGGGACGAGCGTGGCGATGAGGGAGCCGAGGATGACGCCGAGCGGCTGGGCCGCCCCGACCACCGCCCCCACGGTGCCTCGCTGGGCCACCGGCACCTGGTCGGGCAGCAGCGCCGTGACCGCGGCGTACGAGGCGTTGAGGGTGAGCTGGGCCAGGGCCCAGCCCAGGGTCAGCCCTCCGATCGTCGTCAAACCCCCCATGAGCGCGAGCACCGCGGCGGCCGCGAGCGTCGGCCACAGCACCCAGGTGCGGCGGCGCCCCAGCCGGGAGGACGTGCGGTCCGAGAACGCACCGGCCAGCGGGCTCGCGACGAGTGCGACCAGCGCGCCAGCCGCCACGACCAACCCGAGGCTCGACTCTTTGGATGCCGGGTCGATCGCCTCGACCTGCAGCGGCAGGAGGAACTGGATCGGGGTGAAGAAGGCCGTCCAGATGCCGAGGTTGGTCAGGGCCAGGACGGCGATGAACCCCCGCCCCACCCGGGCCTCCCAGAGTCGGGCGGGGCTCAACCCAGAAATCCGCGGGCGTCGTGGCACGGCATCCGCAGATGTGGTCAAGTGTCCTGACAATTGCCGACCGCGGTGGCGACGGGAAGGACCTGCGTGGAGCTCGCGTCCAGCGTGGGTGCACTCATCCTGATGGCCGCCGCCGCGGCCATCATCGGCTACTCCAAGACCGCCCTCGGCGGGCTCGGTGTCGTCGCCGTGGCCATCTTCGCCACCGTGCTCCCGGCCCGGGAGTCGACCGCGGCGATCCTCATGATCCTGATCGTCGGCGACGTCATCGCCTGCTGGCACTACCGCCGCGACCCCGACTGGGGCCTCATCCGCCGCCTGCTGCCCGCCGTCATCCCCGGCCTGCTGCTCGGCACCCTCTTCCTGCGCGTGGTCAGTGACGACACCCTGCGCCGCTCGATCGGAGCCGTCCTGCTCGTGCTCCTCGGCCTGCAGCTGTGGGTGAAGTGGCACGCGAGCGACACACCCTCGACGACCCACCGGCATCCGGGCGCGGCGATCGCCGCGGGCTCGGCGATGGGCTTCACGACGATGACCGCGAACGCCGCCGGCCCGGTGATGACCCTCTACCTGTCGGCCGCGGGCATCGACAAGCGCCGCTTCGTCGGCACGAGCGCGTGGTTCTTCCTCATCGTCAACCTCACGAAGGTGCCGTTCTCGTTTGGGCTCGGGCTGTTGCACCCCGTGGATGCCGTGCGCGCCCTCGCGCTCGCACCGTTCGCCCTCCTCGGCGGGCTCCTCGGCTACGCGACGGTCAGGCGGATCAGCCAGCGCACCTTCGACGTCGCCGTGCTGCTCGCCTCAGCCCTGGCGGCAGCAGCCCTGCTGCTCACCTGAGCAGGCACTTCTTGCACTGCAGCCACCCTGATCCGGGTGGCTGCCGTGCAAGAAGTCGGGATCAGGTGTTCTGCGGGAAGCCGAGCTCGATGCCGCCGTGGCTCGGGTCGAGCCAGCGTGACGTGACGACCTTGCCGCGGGTGAAGAAGTTGACCCCCTCCATGCCGTGCGCGTGGCTGTCGCCGAACAGGGAGTTCTTCCACCCACCGAAGGAGTAGTACGCCATGGGCACGGGGATCGGCACGTTGACCCCGACCATGCCGACCTCCACCTCGTTCTGGAAGCGCCGCGCGGCGCCACCGTCGTTGGTGAAGATCGCCGTGCCGTTGCCGTAGGGGTTGTCGTTGATGAGCTTCAACCCCTCGTCGTAGCTCGCGACGCGCACCACGGACAGCACCGGGCCGAAGATCTCGTCCTGGTAGATCGACATGTCCTTGGTGACGTGGTCGAACAGGGTCGGCTTGAGGAAGTAGCCCTCACCATCGGCGTCGACGTCACCTTCGCGACCGTCGACGACCAGGGTGGCACCAGCCTGCGTGCCGGCGTCGAGGTAGGACGTCACCTTGTCGCGGTGCTGCGCCGTGACCAGCGGGCCCATGTCGCAGCCGCGGGTGCCGTCACCGGTGACGAGCTTGCCCATGCGGTCGGTGATCTTGGCGACGAGGTCGTCAGCGATGGGCTCGACAGCGAGCAGGGCCGAGATCGCCATGCAGCGCTCACCGGCCGAGCCGAAGCCGGCGTTGACGGCGGCGTCGGCCGCGAGGTCCAGGTCGGCGTCGGGCAGCACGAGCATGTGGTTCTTCGCCCCGCCGAGGGCCTGGACGCGCTTGCCGTGCGCCGTGCCGGTCTCGTAGACGTACTTCGCGATCGGGGTGGAGCCGACGAACGAGATGGCCTTGACGTCGGGGTGGGTCAAGAGCGCGTCGACGGCCTCCTTGTCACCGTGCACGACGTTCAGGACCCCTTCGGGCAGACCGGCTTCCTTCCACAGCGCCGCCACCGCGTTGACCGCCGACGGGTCCTTCTCGCTCGGCTTGATGACGACGGCGTTCCCGCAGGCGATCGCCACGGGGACGAACCACAGCGGCACCATCGCCGGGAAGTTGAACGGGCTGATGACGGCGACGACACCCAGGCTCTGACGGATCGAGTAGACGTCGACCTTGGTCGAGACGTTCTCGGAGAAGCCGCCCTTGAGCAGGTGCGGGATGCCGCAGGCGAACTCGGCGACCTCGAGCCCTCGGGTGACCTCACCGATCGCGTCGGAGACGACCTTGCCGTGCTCGGCCGTGATGAGCTCGGCGATCTCGGCCTTGCGAGCGTTGAGCAGTTCCCGGAAACGGAAGAGCACCTGGGTGCGCTGGGTCAGCGAGGCCCGCTGCCACGACGACTCCCATGCGGCCTTCGCGGAGGTGACGACCTCGCCCACGAGCTCGGAGGAGGCGAGGTCGAGCACGCCGGTCTGCTCGCCGGTGGCGGGGTTGAACACCGGGCTGGTGCGCGCGGCGCTGCCCTGCCAGGGGGTGCCGCCGATGAGGTGGGTGATGCGAGTGGGGGTCGTGCTCACGGTTATCGGTCCTTGTCATGCCAGTGGAGTGGAATCAGTGTGTCAGAGCCTCGCCTGCTGACGGAATGCACCGGAGGATGCCGGTCGTCCCTGTGGGATCAGCAGCTCGGGTCGGCAGCCCTCGATGTGGCCCGTCAGTCGTCGAGGTCGTCGATGACGTGCCGCAGGTACCGACGCGGCTCCGCGAGGAAGCTGCGGTGGTGCGTGACCACGTCGAGCTCGTCCCACGTCGTCGGGCGGATGCCGTGCTCCCCCAGTTCCAGCACGCTCGCCCCCGGGATGGCGGCCAGCACCGGGGAGTGGGTGGCCAGCACGACCTGGGTGCGCGGCCGCCGGGCCATCTCGGCGAGCTCGGCGACGAGGTGCAGCTGCGCCGCGAACGACAGCCCGGCCTCCGGTTCGTCGAGCACGAACAGCCCCTCGCCGCGAAAGCGCCGGGTGCCGAGCAGCGTCACGAACGACTCCCCGTGCGACATCGCGTGGAAGGCGGGGTCGGTCGGTCCGGGGTTGGTGTCGAGCCAGGTGAACAGCCCGTGCATCGTCTCGGCCCGCACGAAGTAGCCCCACCGCGGCGCCCCCGGGTCGCGTACGACGGTGACCCACTCGTGCAGCGGCGACTCGCTGGCGTGGGTGCGGTGGGTGGCCCCGGTCGACCCGCCCTCGGCGTTCATGCCCGCCGCCATCGCGAGCGCCTCCACGAGGGTGGACTTGCCCGAGCCGTTCTCCCCGACGAGCACCGTGCAGGCGGCCAGGTCGATGCCGTGGGCCAGGACCTGCGCCACCGCGGGGATCGTCAGGGGCCAGACGTCGGATGCCGGCAGCTCGGCATCGCGCGCTCGCTCGAGGCGGCGAGCTGGAAGCCCTTCGGTCCACGGGCGGCGAGCGGACGGCATCCGGCCACGCTAGCCCCGACCACCCACACCACGGACCGCACCCGTGGGAGGGAAGGTGGGGAAACCGAGGGCGGCCCGTAGGCTTGTGGATCGTGACCGAGAGCCCGACCCCCGCCCTCCCCGAGATCGACCTGCCCGAGCAGATGCGGGTCCGCCGCGACAAGCGCGACCGTCTGCTCGCCGCCGGAAAGCACGCGCACCCCGTCGCCGTGCCGCGCACGCACTCGCTGGCCGAGGTCCGCGAGCAGTGGGGCCACCTCGAGCAGGGCGAGGAGACCCAGGACGTCGTCGGCATCGCCGGCCGCGTGGTCTTCATCCGCAACACCGGCAAGCTCGCTTTCGCGACGCTCCAGGAGGGGGTCGGCACGCGCCTGCAGGTCATGCTGAGCCTGGCCGAGGTCGGCGAAGAGGCCCTGGCCGACTGGAAGGCGCACGTCGACCTCGGCGACCACGTGTTCGTCGAGGGTCGGGTCATCAGCTCCCGGCGCGGTGAGCTGTCGGTGATGGCCAGCCGCTGGGAGATGGCGAGCAAGGCCCTTCGCCCGCTTCCGGTGCTGCACAAGGAGCTGTCCGAGGAGAGCCGGGTTCGCCAGCGCTACGCCGACCTCGTCGTGCGCCAGGAGGCCCGCGACATGGTGCGCACCAAGGCTGCGGCCCTGCGGGCGATCCGCGGGGTGCTCGACGAGCAGGGCTACGTCGAGGTCGAGACGCCCGTGCTCCAGCTGATCCACGGGGGCGCGGCCGCTCGCCCCTTCCGCACCCACCTCAACGCCTTCGACCAGGAGATGGTGCTGCGCATCGCCCTGGAGCTGAACCTCAAGAAGGCCGTGGTCGGCGGGGTCGACCGGGTCTACGAGATGGGGCGCATCTTCCGCAACGAAGGCGTCGACGCCACCCACTCGCCCGAGTTCACGATGCTCGAGGTCTACCAGGCGTGGGGCGACCAGACCTCGATCGGCGCCCTCATGCGCGACCTCTACCTCGGCGTCGCCGACGCCGTGGGATCACGGCAGATCGAGACGCCCGCCGGCACGATCGACCTCGACGGTGAGTGGCGCTGGCTGCCGGTCTACGACGCCGTCAGCGAGGTCGTCGGGGAGACCGTCACGATCGACACCCCCAAGGAGACCCTGCTCGGGTACGCCGCGGCCCACGGGGTCGAGGTCGACCCGGGGCTGACCAAGGACAAGGTGTTCCTCGAGCTGGTCGGCGAGCTCGTCGAGCCCGACCTGCTCCAGCCGACCTTCCTGTGCGACTACCCGGCGATCGCCCAGCCCCTGGCTCGCCCGCACCGCGAGAAGGAGGGCCTGATCGAGGCCTGGGACCTCATCATCGCCGGCGTCGAGCGCGGCACCGGCTTCTCCGAGCTCATCGATCCCGTCATCCAGCGCGAGGTGCTGACCAACCAGTCGCTGCTCGCCGCCGGGGGCGACCCCGAGGCGATGCAGATTGACGAGGACTTCCTGCGCGCGCTCGAGTACGGGGCACCGCCCATGGGTGGCCTGGGCCTGGGCGTCGACCGCCTCATCATGCTCTTCACCGGGTCCAATATTCGCGAGACCATTCTCTTTCCGCACCTCAAGCCGGAGGCCTGACATGTCCTCGATCTGGCCCTATCTCGCCGCAATCGTGCCGACGATTGTCGTCGCCACGATGTTCTACTTCCTGATCAAGAGCATGCTTGAGGGCGATCGTCGGGAGCGCCTCGCGCAGAACCGCTTCGAGGCCGAACTGGACCGTGCGGGGCGGAGCGATGCGAATTCACCTTCGGATTCCGTACCCCCACCCAAGGCCCCGGGAACGACGCCTGGCACCCCGTCGACGTCGGGCGACGAGACCCCCTGATTCCTGGACGCATTCAATTGTCCGAGGAATGTTGTCCACAGGGCAATTCCCACTTCTGGGAATGCGCTGCTAAATTGTCCGCGGCATGTTGCTACGTGCCGCGGATGATATCCG
>NZ_DAORSO010000139.1:0-5830 GCF_035443565.1 Ornithinibacter sp.
GCGGTGTCGAAGACCATGGTGTCGACCATGCCGCTGAAGGCCGGCAGCAGCACCTCGAGGGTGTCGACGGCGTCGAAGACCGGCTCCTTGTCCTCCTGGAGGTCGCGGTTGTACGCCAGGGGTAGCGACTTCAGCGTCGTCATGAGCCCGGTGAGGTCACCCACGAGGCGGCCGGCCTTGCCGCGGGCCAGCTCGGCGACGTCCGGGTTCTTCTTCTGGGGCATGATGCTCGACCCCGTGGAGTAGGCGTCGTCCAAGGTGATGAACGAGAACTCCTTGGTCGCCCAGAGCACGACCTCCTCGGCCAGGCGTGAGATGTCGACGGCGGTCATCGCGGCGACGAAGGCGAACTCGGCGACGAAGTCACGCGACGCGGTGCCGTCGATGGAGTTCTCGACCGAGGAGTCGAAGCCGAGGTCCGCGGCCACCGCCTCGGGGTCCAGCCCGAGGGACGACCCCGCGAGCGCCCCGCTGCCGTACGGCGAGACCGCGGTGCGGACATCCCAGTCGCGCAGGCGGTCGACGTCGCGCAGCAGCGCCCAGGCGTGCGCGAGCAGGTGGTGCGAGAGCAGCACCGGCTGGGCGTGCTGGAGGTGGGTACGACCCGGCATCGCGACCCCGAGGTGCCGCGTGGACTGGGCCACGAGGGCGTCGACGACGTCCAGCGCCAGGCCGGCGACGACCCGCGCGTGCTCACGCAGGTACATCCGGAACAGGGTGGCGACCTGGTCGTTGCGGGAGCGGCCCGCCCGCAGCCGGCCGCCGACATCCGCGCCGGCCCGCTCGATGAGACCGCGCTCGAGCGCGGTGTGGACGTCCTCGTCGCCGTGCTCGGGCACGAACGCCCCGCTCTCGACGTCGACCCGCAGCCGGTCGAGCGCGTCGAGCATCGCCTCGAGGGTGGCGTCGTCGAGCAGGCCCGCCCCGTGCAGGACCCGGGCGTGGGCGCGGGACCCCGCGAGGTCGTGCAGCGCCAGTCGCCAGTCGAAGTGCGTCGACTTCGACAGCGCCGCGAGGGCATCCGCCGGACCGCCGGCGAAACGGCCACCCCACAGGGCGGTGCTGGCACCCTGTGCGGGCTGGGACGGATCTGACCGACTGGTCGAATCTGCACCGGCGGCGGACTGGCTCGTCGGGTCGGTCACTGGGGGTCCCTTCGGGTGTAGGCCATGAGTCGGTCGACGAGGTCGCGGCTTGCCGAGGCGCCGCGCGTCACGACCATGATGGTGTCGTCCCCGGCGATCGTGCCGAGCACCCCGTCGATCGTGGCGTGGTCGAGCGCCGAGGCGAGGAAGTTCGCCGCGCCGGGGGGCGTGCGCAGGATGACGAGGTTGGCCGAGGCCTCGGCCGACACGAGCAGCTCGTGGCAGCGCGACTGAAGTCGGGTGCCGCGCTCCTCACCGTCGGTGGCGGGGCGCACGGTTCGGTCGCCACCCTCCCCCGGCACGGCGTAGACGAGGCTCTTGCCGACCCGGACCCGCTCGGCCCCCACGTCGACGAGGTCGCGCGACAGGGTGGCCTGGGTGACCTCGATGCCGTCAGCGGCGAGGTGGTCGAGCAGCTCGGTCTGCGAGCGGACCGGTGTCGCGGCGAGGATCTCGACGATCCGCTGCTGGCGGGCAGCACGCGACGTCGAGATGGTCATCGACCGTCCCCGGCACGGTGCTGCTCCATCAGCCACGACAGCAGGGCCTTCTGCGCGTGCAGGCGGTTCTCGGCCTCCTGCCACACCAACGACGAGGGCCCGTCGATGACGGAGGCGTCGACCTCGTACCCGCGGTAGGCCGGCAGACAGTGGAGGAAGACGGCATCCGGCGCCGCCTTCGCCATGAGCGCCTCGCTGACCCGGAAGGGTTCGAAGGGGCTGGCCGCACCGTGGCGCTGCTCGCTCTCGGCCTCCATGCCCATCGAGACCCACGTGTCGGTGGCGACGACGTCGGCGCCGCTCGCCGCGACCACGGGGTCGTCGGTGATGAGGATGGACCCACCCTGTGCGGCGGCGTGACGCTGGGCGCGGGCCACGATGTCGGCCCGGGGTTGGTGCGAGGCCGGGGTCGCGATCCGCACGTGCATCCCGGCCAGGGCGCACCCGAGCAGGTACGAGTGCGCCATGTTGTTCGCACCGTCACCGAGGTAGGTGAACGTCAGGCCCGCGGTGGTGCCCTTGACCTCGGTGATCGTCAGCAGGTCGGCGAGGATCTGGCACGGGTGGTAGTCATCGGTGAGGGCGTTGACCACCGGCACCCCGGCCTGCGCCGCCATCTCCTCCAGCCGGCTCTGCTCGAAGGTGCGCCAGACGATGGCTGCCGACTGCGGGCCGAGGATGCGCGCGACGTCGGCGACGGACTCGCGCTCGCCGACCCCGGCCAGACGCCCGTCGATGACCATCGGGTAGCCGCCGAGGTGCGCCACGGCCCCGACGAAGGAGACCTGGGTGCGCAGGGTCGGCTTGTCGAACAGGATCGACACCGTGTGTGGCCCGGCCAGGCACTGGTCGGAGAACGGTTCGGCCTTGAGCGCCAGAGCGCGCTGGAGGACCTCGTGCTGCTCTGCTGCGGAGAGGTCGTCGTCGGCGAGGAGGTGCCGCAGGGTCATGGGGTGTCCTTGAGGGTCGATGCCGCGTCGAGCAGCTCGGGAAGGGCGTCGATGAACAGGTCGAGCTCGTGCGTGGTGATGACGAGGGGCGGGACGAGGCGCAGCGCATCCGGTGCGACGGGGTTGACGATGAACCCGGCCTCGCGAGCGAGGGCGGCCACCGTCGCCGACACGTCAGCGGCCAGGGTGATGGCTCGCATGAGACCGGCGCCCCGTACTCCTGTGACGAGGGGGTGCCCGAGCGCCAGCACCCGGCGCTCGAGGTGCTCACCGGCCAGTCGGGCGTGCTCGATCAGGCCCTGGGACTCGATGGCGTCGAGCACCGCCAGCCCGGCAGCGCACGCGAGCGGGTTGCCCCCGAACGTCGACCCGTGGTTCCCGGGCGTGAGCATCGTGCTCACTCGCGGGCCGAAGGTGATCAGCGCCCCGATCGGCACTCCCCCACCGAGCCCCTTGGCCAGGGTGATCGCGTCGGGAACGACTCCCGTGTGCTGGAAACCGAACCAGGTCCCGGTGCGGCCGATACCGGTCTGCACCTCGTCGAGGATGAGCAGCGCGCCCACCTCGTGGGTCAGCTCGCGGGCGAGCCGCAGGTAGGCGCCGTCGGCGGGGCGGACCCCGGCCTCACCCTGGATGGGCTCCAGGACCAGCGCCGACGTCTGCGGGCCGACGGCCGCCCGCAGGGCCGCCTCATCACCCCAGGGCACGTGCGTCACCCCGGGGATGAGCGGTTCGAACGGCTCGCGGTAGGCCGGTTTGTGGGTCAGCGCCAGCGCGCCGGTGGTCCGCCCGTGGAAGGCGCCTTCCGCGGCGACGATGTCGGTGCGGCCGGTGCGGCGGGCCAGCTTGATGGCCGCCTCGAGGGCCTCGGTGCCGGAGTTGCAGAAGAACACCGCGGAACCCTCCGGTGCCTTCGCGAGGTGCAGCAGCTTCTCGGCGAGCTCGACCTGGGCGACGGTGGTGAAGAAGTTCGACACGTGGACGAGCTGCCCGGCCTGCTTGGACACCGCCGCGACGAGGGCAGGGTGGTTGTGGCCCAGGGCGTTGACGGCGATCCCGCCGACGAGGTCGAGGTAGCGCCGGCCGTCGACGTCCCAGACCCAGGCCCCGTCGCCGTGGTCGAGGACGAGCTGGGGGCGCCCGAACAGGTTCAGCAGCGAGCCCTCGTAGCGCTCGATCCAGGCCGCGGTGGCCTCGCCGGATGCCGTGGTGGCGGATGCCGTGGACGCGTCACTCATCGTGGACCTCCCGATCGGGCAGAACCATGGTGCCGATGCCCTCGGACGTGAACACCTCGAGCAGCAGGCTGTGCGGCTGGCGCCCGTCGACGACGTGCGCCTGGGGCACCCCGGCCTCGACGGCCCGGATGCAGGCCTCGAGCTTGGGGATCATCCCGGCGTCGACGGTCTCTAGCAGGCGACGCGCCCTGGTCACCGACAGCTCGGAGAGCAGGCTCGCCCTGTCGGGCCAGTTCGCGTAGACCCCCTCGACGTCGGTGAGCACGACGAGCTTGCGCGCCCCCAGGGCGGCCGCGAGTGCAGCGGCAGCGGTGTCGGCGTTGACGTTGAGCACCTGGCCGTCGGTGTCGAGATCGGGGGCGATCGTCGACACCACCGGGATGCGGCCTGCGTCGAGCAGGTCCAGGACAGCGGTCGGGTCGACCTGCACGACGTCGCCGACGAGGCCGATGTCGTGCTCCTCGCCGTCGACGACGACGCCGCGACGACGCGCACCGAACAGCCCGGCATCCTCACCCGAGAGCCCCACGGCGACCGGGCCGTGCTGGTTGAGCAGGCCGACGAGCTCACGACCCACCTGGCCGGTGAGCACCATCCGCACGACGTCCATGACCTCGGGCGTCGTGACCCGAAGCCCGCCCTTGAACTCGCTCGCAAGGCCGAGGCGGTCGAGCATGGCCTTGATCTGCGGACCACCGCCGTGAACGACCACCGGGCGCAGGCCGGCGAAGCGCAGGAACGCGATGTCCTGGGCGAATGCGGCCTTCAGGGCGTCGTCGATCATCGCGTTGCCGCCGTACTTCACGACGACGAGGGCACCTCGGAAGCGTTCGAGCCAGGGCAGCGCCTCGACGAGCGTGCTCGCCTTGGACTGGGCGACACGCAGGGCGGCGGCGTCGATGGCGCCGCGCAGAGCCTGGTCGGGGGGTGGCATGTGGGTGTCCTTCGGTGCGATCTGGTGGCTCAGGTGGAGTACGCGGAGTTCTCGTGGACGTAGTCGTGGGTCAGGTCGTTGGTCCACACCGTCGCGGTGGCCGACCCGGCGTGCAGGTCGACGACGACGCGGACCTCGCGGGCGGTGAGGTCGACCAGGGATCGGTCCTCGCCGACTCCCCCGGCCCGACAGACCATCAGCCCGTTCATCGACACGTCCAGCTCGGCAGGGTCGAACAGCGCCTGCGTGGTGCCGACGGCGGCCAGCACCCGGCCCCAGTTGGGGTCGTTGCCGAACACGGCGCACTTGAAGAGGTTGTTGCGCGCGACCGAGCGCGCGACCTCGAGCGCGTCGTCCTCGGATGCCGCCCCGGTCACCTCGATCGCGATGTCGTGGTGCGCACCCTCGGCGTCGGCGATCAGCTGACGGGCGAGGTCAGCGCACACCTGCGTCACGGCATCCGTGAGGTCTGCGAGGGCCACCGTCGTGCCCGAGGCACCCGAGGCCATGAGCAGCACCGTGTCGTTGGTCGACATGCAGCCGTCGGAGTCGATGCGATCGAACGTCATCGCGGTGGCCGAGCGCAGGACGGCGTCGAGGTCGTCGGCGACGTGGGCGCCCTCGATGACGGCGTCGGTCGTGATGACGACGAGCATCGTCGCGAGCGCCGGGGCGAGCATGCCGGCGCCCTTGGCCATGCCCCCGACCGACCAGCCGTCGCGGACAGCCGTCGCGGTCTTCGGCACCGAGTCGGTCGTCATGATGGCCGTCGCCGCTGCCAGGCCGCCGTCGACGGAGAGTTCCTCGACAGCCGCCTCGACGCCGGGCAGCAGCAGCCCCATGGGCAGGCGTTCACCGATCAGCCCGGTCGAGCAGACGACGACGTCGCCGGCCGCCACCCCGAGCACCTCACCGACGTGCTCGGCCGTGCGGTGGGTGTCCTGGAAGCCGGGGGCACCGGTGCAGGCGTTGGCGCCACCACTGTTGAGCACGACGGCATCCGCCCGTCCGTCGCTGATGACGGTGCGTGACCAGGTGACCGGCGCGGCCTCCACGCGGTTGG
>NZ_DAORSO010000140.1:0-5728 GCF_035443565.1 Ornithinibacter sp.
CCCCTTACCAGATGTAGGCGAGGACTTCCCCACCCACACCCTTGTTGGCGGCCTGACGGTCAGTCAGCAGGCCGGACGACGTCGAGATGATCGCGACACCCAGGCCACCGAGAACCTTCGGCAGGTTGGTGGACTTGGCGTACACGCGCAGGCCCGGCTTGGAGACGCGGCGCACACCGGCGATGGAACGCTCGCGGTTGGGGCCGTACTTGAGGTTGATGGTGAGCGTCTGGCCCACCTCGGCGTCCTCGACGGTCCAACCGGCGATGTAACCCTCGGCCTCGAGGATCTCCGCGATGTGGCTCTTGAGCTTCGAGAACGGCATGGAGACTGCGTCCTTGTGCGCCGAGTTGGCGTTACGGACGCGGGTCAACATGTCCGCGATCGGGTCGGTCATGGTCATTGGGGCTTCCGCCCTCCCTCATCACGGTTTCCTCCCGGCCGGGTGGCCGGGCGGACCTGCGATGTAGATGGTGTGGTTCATGGATGCCGCGTGGTGCGGCGGGTGGGATGCCGGGTCGGTGACCGGCCGGCATCCCGTGGGTTCACCAGGAAGACTTGGTGACGCCGGGGAGCTCGCCGCGGTGGGCCATCTCCCGCAGGCAGATCCGGCACAGGCCGAACTTGCGGTAGACCGAGTGCGGACGGCCGCAGCGCTGGCAGCGGGTGTAGCCGCGAACCGCGAACTTCGGCTTCTTGTTCGCCTTGTTGACGAGGGCAGTCTTGGCCATTGCTCAGTTCTCCTTGAACGGGAAGCCGAGCGCCTTGAGCAGCGCGCGTCCCTCGTCGTCGTTCGTCGCCGTGGTGACGACCGTGATGTCCATGCCGCGGACGCGGTCGATCTTGTCCTGGTCGATCTCGTGGAACATCGACTGCTCGGTCAGACCGAAGGTGTAGTTGCCACGGCCGTCGAACTGCTTGGGCGACAGGCCACGGAAGTCGCGGATGCGCGGCAGGGCCGTGCTCACGAGGCGGTCGAGGAACTCCCACATGCGGTCGCCACGCAGCGTGGTGTGCGTGCCGATCGGCATGCCCTCACGCAGCTTGAACTGGGCGATGGACTTGCGAGCCTTGGTCACGACCGGCTTCTGACCGGTGATGGCCGTGAGGTCGCGAACCGCGCCCTCGATGAGCTTGCTGTCCTTGGCGGCGTCGCCGACACCCATGTTGACGACGACCTTGACGACACCCGGGATCTGCATGACGTTCGAGTAGTCGAACTGCTCACGCAGGGCGGGCTTGATCTCGTCCTGGTAGCGCGTCTTCAGGCGCGGCTTGGTTGCAGTGTCTGCCATGTCTCTCACAGGTCCTTGCCCGAGCGCACGCCGACGCGCACACGGCTCGCCTTCTGGCGGCCGTCACGCTCGACGGTCTCGACGCGGGTCTTGATCCGGGTCGGCTTCTTGTCGGACGGGTCCACGACCGCCACGTTGCTCACGTGGATGGGCGCTTCCTGGACGACGAGCCCACCGGTGCGGCTGCCCCGGGAGGACTGGCCGGCCTTGGTGTGCCGGGTGACCCGGTTGACACCCTCGACCGTCACGCGGCTGGTCTCACGGTTGACCGCGATGACCTTGCCCGTGGCGCCCTTGTCCTTGCCGGTGAGCACCTGGACGGTGTCACCCTTCTTGATCTTCATCGACGCCATGGCTCAGAGCACCTCCGGAGCGAGGCTGATGATCTTCATGAACTTCTTCTCGCGCAGCTCACGGCCCACGGGGCCGAAGATGCGGGTGCCCCGGGGGTCACCGTCGTTCTTGAGGATCACTGCCGCGTTCTCATCGAACTTGATGTAGGAGCCGTCAGCACGACGACGCTCCTTCTTCGTGCGGACGATGACCGCCTTGACGACGTCGCCCTTCTTGACGTTGCCGCCCGGGATCGCGTCCTTGACGGTGGCGACGATCGTGTCGCCGATTCCCGCATACCGGCGACCGGAGCCACCGAGAACACGGATGCACAGGATCTCCTTGGCACCGGTGTTGTCGGCGACGCGCAGTCGCGACTCCTGCTGAATCACTTGGCCTTCTCCAAAATCTCCACCACGCGCCAGCGCTTGGTCGCGCTGAGCGGGCGGGTCTCCATGATGAGGACGCGGTCACCGACGCCGGCGGCGTTGGCCTCGTCGTGCGCCTTGACCTTGCTCGAGCGCCGCATGACCTTGCCGTAGAGCGCGTGCTTGACGCGGTCCTCGACCTCGACCACGACGGTCTTGTCCATCTTGTCGCTCACGACGTAGCCCTGGCGGGTCTTGCGGTCGTTGCGGTCCGCACCCTGGGTGTCGGTCACGTTCTCATCCTTCGTCGTCTCGCTCACTTGGCGTCACCCTTCACGCCGATGCCGAGCTCGCGCTCACGCATCTCGGTGTAGATCCGGGCGATGTCCTTGCGGACGGCGCGCAGCCGACCGTGGTTGTCCAGCTGGCCCGTGGCCGACTGGAAGCGGAGGTTGAACAGCTCCTCCTTGGCCTTGCGCAGCTCGTCGACGAGTCGCTCGTCCTCGAGACCCCGCAGCTCCTTGGAGGTCAGGTCCTGGGAACCGACTGCCATCAGAAGTCACCACCCTCACGCCGGACGAAGCGACACTTCATCGGCAACTTGTGCATCGCGAGACGCATGGCCTCGCGGGCGATCTCCTCGGAAACACCGGAGACCTCGAACATGACACGGCCCGGCTTGACGTTGGCGATCCACCACTCCGGCGAACCCTTACCGGAACCCATGCGGGTCTCGGCAGGCTTCTTCGTGAGCGGACGGTCCGGGTAGATGTTGATCCAGACCTTTCCGCCACGCTTGATGTAGCGGGTCATCGCGATACGCGCGGACTCGATCTGACGGTTGGTGACATAGGCCGGCGTGAGCGCCTGGATGCCGTAGTCGCCGAAGGCCAGCGAGGTACCACCCTTGGCAGCGCCCGAGCGACCCGGGTGGTGCTGCTTGCGGTGCTTGACTCGACGGGGAATCAACATGGTCAGGACTCCTCGGTGCTCGCGGCGACCGGAGCCTGCTCAGCGGGAGCCTCGGCCACGGGGGCGGGGGCGTCGCTGCGGCGGGCACGGGCCGGACGGTCTGCGCCGTCACGACGGGGGCCGCGGTTCTGGCGGGGTGCGGTGGCCTGCTGGGCGGCGAGCTCACGAGCCGTCATGTCGCCCTTGTAGATCCACACCTTGACGCCGATGCGGCCGAAGGTGGTCTTGGCCTCGTAGAAGCCGTAGTCGATCTGCGCGCGCAGGGTGTGCAGCGGCACACGGCCTTCGCGGTAGAACTCGGTGCGGCTCATCTCGGCGCCGCCGAGACGACCGGACACCTGGACACGGATGCCCTTGGCACCGGCGCGGGTGGCGGACTGCATGCCCTTGCGCATGGCGCGACGGAACGACACGCGAGCGCTGAGCTGCTCGGCGATGCCCTGCGCGACGAGCTGGGCCTCGACCTCGGGGTTCTTGACCTCGAGGATGTTGAGCTGCACCTGCTTGCCGGTGAGCTTCTCGAGCTCGCCGCGGATGCGGTCGGCCTCGGCGCCACGGCGACCGATGACGATGCCCGGACGGGCGGTGTGGATGTCGACGCGAACCCGGTCACGGGTGCGCTCGATGTCGACGCGGGCGATGCCGGCGCGGTCCATGCCCTCAGACATGAGCTTGCGGATCGCCACGTCCTCCTTGACGTAGTCGCGGTAGCGCTGACCCTCCTTGGTGGAGTCGGCGAACCAGCGGCTGCGGTGCTCGGTGGTGATGCCCAGACGGAAGCCGTGCGGGTTGACCTTCTGTCCCATCAGCGATTGCCTCCGTTCGTGGCCTTGGCGGGCTTGGGAGCGACGACCACGGTGATGTGGCTCGTGCGCTTGTTGATGCGACCGGCGCGGCCCTGGGCCCGCGGACGGAAACGCTTCATGGTGGGCCCCTCGTCGATGAACGCGGAGGCGATGATGAGGTCACGCTCGTCGAAGCGCACGGCGGCGGCGTCAGCCTTGAACCGGGCGTTGGCGATCGCGGACTCGAGGACCTTCAGGATCGGCTCGGCCGCACCTTGGGGCGCGAACTTCAGGACCGACACGGCATCCGTGGCCTGCTTGCCGCGGATGAGGTCGATGACCCGACGGGCCTTCTGCGGGGTCACCCGGACGTGGCGCGCGACAGCGCGAGCCTCGGTGACAGTGGTTTCGGTGGCCATCAGCGACGACGCCCCTTCTTGTCGTCCTTGACGTGACCCTTGAAGGTGCGCGTCGGTGCGAACTCGCCGAGCTTGTGGCCGACCATCGACTCGGTGACGAACACCGGGACGTGCTTGCGGCCGTCGTGGACGGCGAGGGTGTGGCCGAGCATGTCGGGCGAGATGACCGACCGGCGCGACCAGGTCTTGATGACGTTCTTGGTGCCCGCTTCGTTCTGGACATCCACCTTCTTCTGAAGGTGGTCATCGATGAAGGGGCCCTTTTTCAGGCTACGAGGCATTCCAGGCTCCTATCAGCGCTTCTTGCCAGTACGGCGGCGACGAACGATGAGCTTGTCGCTGGGCTTGCCGGGGCGGCGGGTGCGACCCTCGGGCTTGCCCCAGGGGGACACGGGGTGACGACCACCGGACGTGCGGCCCTCGCCACCACCGTGCGGGTGGTCGACGGGGTTCATCACGACACCGCGGACGGTCGGGCGCTTGCCCTTCCAGCGCATGCGGCCGGCCTTGCCCCAGTTGATGTTCGACTGCTCGGCGTTGCCGACCTCGCCGACGGTGGCGCGGCAGCGCACGTCGACGTTGCGGATCTCACCGGACGGCATGCGCAGCTGCGCGTAGGGGCCGTCCTTGGCGACGAGCTGCACGCGCACACCGGCCGAACGGGCGATCTTCGCGCCGCCACCGGGCTTCAGCTCGACGGCGTGGATGACCGTACCGGTCGGGATGTTGCGCAGCGGCAGGTTGTTGCCGGGCTTGATGTCGGCGCTCGGCCCGTGCTCGATCTGCATGCCCTGCTCCAGGCCCTTGGGGGCCAGGATGTAGCGCTTCTCGCCATCGGCGAAGTGCAGGAGCGCGATCCGCGCGGTGCGGTTCGGGTCGTACTCGATGTGAGCGACCTTCGCCGGGATGCCGTCCTTGTCGTGGCGACGGAAGTCGATGACGCGGTAGGCACGCTTGTGGCCACCACCGATGTGACGGGTGGTGATGCGGCCGTTGTTGTTGCGGCCACCGGTCTTGGTGAGCGGACGGACGAGGGACTTCTCGGGGGTGGAGCGGGTGACCTCGACGAAGTCGGCCACGCTCGACCCGCGACGCCCCGGCGTCGTCGGCTTGTACTTACGGATACCCATGGTTTGTCCTCAGCTTCCTCAGGCGCCGGCGCTGCCGAAGATGTCGATCGAGCCCTCGCGGAGGGTGACGATCGCGCGCTTGGTGTCCTTGCGCTTGCCGATGCCGAACCGCGTACGACGGGCCTTGCCCACGCGGTTCATGGTGTGGACCGAGTCGACCTTCACGTTGAAGATCTGCTCGACGGCGATCTTGATCTCGGTCTTGTTCGACCGCGGGTCGACGATGAAGGTGTACTTGCCCTGGTCGAGCAGCCCGTAGGACTTCTCGGACACCACCGGCGCGATCAGGATGTCGCGGGGGTTCTTGCCCTGGCTCACTTGTCGTCCTCCACATCAGCCTTGTCGGCCTTCTTGGCCTTCGCGGGCTTGTCGGCCTTCGCGGGCTTGTCGGCCTTGTCGGCCTTCTTGGCCTTGGCCGGCTTGTCG
>NZ_DAORSO010000141.1:0-5720 GCF_035443565.1 Ornithinibacter sp.
AGGCCCCAACCCTTCTCGACGTGGCGGGTGGCCACCGGCACGAGGTCGGGCTGCACCTTCCCGGCGGCGTAGGCCGCGGCGAGCTTGCGCTGGCTGTTGACGGCGTACGCGTCGCACCGCTCCTTGGTGAGGTGCGGGAAGCGGTCGTGCAGGTTCTCGGCGGTCTTGCCCATGACGAGCGCCGACTCGTCGACGATCCGCTCGCCGATGATCCGCGGGTTCGGGTCGATGCCCTCACCCATGGGGTGGCGGCCCATGTGCTCGACTCCACCGGCGATGGCGACGTCGACGGCCCCGAAACCGATCGAGGAGGCCACGTTCGTGACGGCGGTCATCGCACCGGCGCACATGCGGTCGACCGAGTAGCCCGGGGTGGTCTTGGGCAGGCCCGCGAGCAGGCCGGCCAGGCGACCCAGCGTCAACCCCTGGTCGCCGATCTGCGTGGTGGCGGCGATCGCGACCTCTTCGACCCGTTCCTTGGGCAGTTCGGGGTGGCGTCGCAGCAGTTCACGCATGCACTTGATGACGAGGTCGTCGGCGCGGGTCTGGGCGTAGATGCCCTTCTCGCCGGCTTTGCCGAACGGGGTGCGGACGCCGTCGACGAAGACGACTTCCTGGAGGGTACGGGGCACGGCGGTGGCCTCCTGGGTCACGGCGGACATGGTGCACCCGGATGCCGGGCGCGGCCCCGTCAGCGTACTAAGCGAGCGCTTAGTACGGGAGGGCTGGCGGGGTGAGAGACGTCACGCGGAGGTGACTTCTCGGCGATCCCGGGATCGCCGGCGTCCCTGAGGAGCATCGGCATCCGGCGTGGCGGGTCAGCCCGGGAACTGGGCGAACGCGGCCACGAGCATCGGGGCGACGATCTCGGCCTGCCAGGCCCGCACCCCCTGGTCGAGAAGGGCCCGGGTGAAGGCGGCCTCGTCCGGTTCGGACGGGGGCTGCCAGACCACGCGCCGCAACGGGTCGGGGGAGCAGACGTTCTCGACGGGGATGACCCGCTCCTCCGCGAACGCGGTGAGCGCTGCCCGGGTGGCACCGAGGCGATCGGCCGCCAACGGGTTCTTCTCCGCCCACACGCGCGGCGGTGGCGGGCCGTCAGAGGGCAGGGTGCGCGGCGGCAGGTCGTCCTCGGGGATCTCCATGGCTCGTCGCACCGCATCGACCCAGTGCCGGCCGTAGCGGGCGATGGCCCGGTGCCCGCGCGGCAGGTCAGCGGTGGTGGCGGGCACGGCCTTGGCGATCTCGACGAGCGCGGCATCGGGCAGCACCCGCCCGATCGAGGTGTCCCGCTCCCTGGCGATGTCGTCGCGGGTGTACCAGAGCTCGCGGACGATGGCCACGGACCGCCGTGAACGCAGCGTGTTGATCCCCGACGTCCGCCGCCACGGGTCGACCCGCTCGGTGGGGGCCCACTGCAGCAGCGCGGCGAACTCCTGGCGTGCCCACTCGGCCTTGCCCTGCGCGGCGAGGTCGACCCCCATGAGGTTGCGTAGTTCGTCGAGCACCTCGACGTCGAGGGCGGCGTAGCGCAACCACGGCTCGGGCAGCGGCCGGGTCGACCAGTCGACGGCGGAGTGCTCCTTGGCCAGGCCCAGCCCGAGGTAGTGCTCGACCACGGCAGCCAGCCCGACGCGAGGCAGCCCGAGGATCCGCCCGGCCAGCTCGGTGTCGAAGAGCTGCACCGGTCGCAGCCCGACCTCGGCCAGGCAGGCAAGGTCCTGGGTGGCGGCGTGCAGGATCCACTCGGCAGCACCGATCGCCTCACCCAGGGGACTGAGGTCAGGGCAGCCCATCGGATCGATCAGCCAGGTGCCCGCACCCTCTCGACGCACCTGAACGAGGTAGGCGCGCTGCCCGTAGCGGTAGCCGGACGCGCGTTCGGCGTCGATGCCGACCGGCCCCTCACCGGCAGCGATGGTCTTCGCGGCCCGGGCGAGCTCGCGCTCGGTCTCGACGACGTGCGGCACACCACCGGACGGCTCGATGAGCGGCACCAGGGTGACGGGCGCGGCCTCGGGGGCGCGGTGGTTGCCGGAACTTCCGTCGTGCTGGTCCCCTGGCGGGGGTGGCGTCGTGGTCTCGGTGATCATCGGTCCGTGGTGTCCGTCAGTGGTGTCTGTCGCTGGTGTCCGTCAGCGGCGGGGTCCGGGGAGGGCGACGACGCCCTCGGGAAGGGGCGGCAGACCCGCGATGGTGCACAGCAGGTCGGACCATGCCAGCAGGTGGTCTCCGACCTCCGGGCCGAGTGGGGTCCAGGACGCGCGCACCTCCATCTCGACACTCGCGGGGCGGTCGGCCAGGCCGGCGAAGCTCTGCGAGACGACCCGTGTCACCGTGCCCGCCTCGGCCGTGTACTCGACGCCACGGATCGCGAGCGCGTCGATGAGCCAGCTCCACCCCACCTCGCCGAGCACCGGGTCAGTCGCCAGCTCGGGTTCGAGCTCGGCCCGGGCAAAGGTCACTGCACGCCACTGCCCGCCCCACGGCTCGGGGGAGCTGGGGTCGTGCAGCAGCACGAACCGGCCGGAGGCGAGGTCGTCGTCGGTGTCACGAGGGTCGACGACATCAGCGGTGAGCGCGACGGCATACGGCGCTATGCGCTGGGGCGCCGGGACCTCGGTGAGTCGGATCTCGGGGCGCAAGCGCACCCGGTGGAGATCCTTGAGGGCGCGGGAGAACTCCGGGGACTCCCGACCGGAGACGCTGCGGCTGGACACGCCTGCAATGTATGCCGATCCGGCCCCGGCGCCCGTCAGGCACGCCGCGAGGAGACGGGCGACCACGAGCACGGGCAGGGCTGTCGCGAGCACTGACCAGGGCTCGCGCGGCTACATTCGAGCGGTGCTCGCCCTCCTGGCCCTCGGGTCCTCCGTCGCGTGGGGGACCGCTGACTTCTTCGGCGGGCTCCTCAGCGGACGCCGCCCGGCCATCGCGGTGGTCGGCTGGTCACAGGGGCTGGGGTTCCTCGTCATCAGCGCCGTCGTGCTCCTGCGTGGCGACGTGTCCTGGCAGGGCTGGCCACTCTGGGCGCTCGCCGCCGGTCTTGCCGGGACGACCGGACTCGTCAGCTTCTACACGGCCCTGTCCACCGGGACCATGGGAGTCGTCGCGCCGATCGCCGCACTGGGCGTGATCGTCCCGGTTGCCCTGGGCGTCGCGTCCGGTGAGCAGCCATCCGCCTGGGCCTGGGTCGGAATGGTGGTGGCCATCGTCGGCGTCACCCTGGCCTCGGGGCCGGAGGTCAGCGGAGCGGTGTCCGCCAGGCCCGTGGTGCTGGCTGTGGTCGCGGCCTTCTGCTTCGGCCTGGCCCTGTTCTTCCTCGACCGGGGAGCGCGCGAGTCGACCCTCATGACGTTGTGGGGGATGCGGGCCACGTCGGTGACCGTGCTGATCGTCGTGGCGCTCTGCCTGCGCAGCGTCGGCGGGGTGCGGCCCGTGGAGCTGCCGGCGTTGCTGGCCGTCGGCTGCGGTGACCTGCTGGCCAACGCCCTGTTCGCCGTGGCGTCCTCGCGCGGTGAGGTCAGCGTCGCCGCCGTGCTCGGCTCGCTCTACCCCGTCGTCACCGCGGTGCTCGCGTGGGCCGTGGTCAAGGAACGGCTGCGACCCATCCAGGTGCTCGGGTCCGCGATGGCCGTGGCGGGTGCCGTCGTCATCGCGCTCTGACCAGGGTGGGAGAATCACTGATCGTGACTGCCGACTCCCGCACCGCCGACGACCGACGTCCCGATTCCCGCACCGCTGACCAGAGCAGCGACAGCCGCCCCGCCGCCGACCCCAAGGACTCGGTTCTCGTTCGGGCCGCGCGGGGGCAGTCCGTCCCGAACGCGCCGGTGTGGTTCATGCGACAGGCCGGGCGCTCGCTCCCCGAGTACCGCGAGGTGCGGCGCGGCGTCGGCATGCTCGAGTCGTGCCGGCGGCCCGACCTCGTCACCGAGATCACCCTCCAGCCGGTGCGCCGCCACGGCGTGGATGCCGCGATCTTCTTCTCCGACATCGTCGTCCCCCTCTCCGCGATCGGTGTCGACCTCGACATCGTCGCCGGGGTCGGGCCGGTCATCGCCCAGCCGATCCGCACGCGGGCCGACCTCGCCCAGCTGCGCGACCTCACCCCCGAGGACATCCCGGACATCGCCGAGTCCGTGCGCCTGTTGACCGCCGAGCTCGGTGGTACCCCCCTCATCGGCTTCGCCGGGGCGCCGTTCACCCTCGCGTCCTACCTCGTCGAGGGCGGCCCGTCGAAGAACCACGAGCACACCAAGGCGCTCATGCACGGTGACCCGCAGCTCTGGCACGACCTGTGTGCCCAGCTCGCGCAGATCTCCGGCACGTTCCTTCGCGTGCAGGCGCAGGCCGGAGCCTCGGTCGTGCAGCTGTTCGACTCGTGGGCCGGGGCCCTCAGCAAGGCCGACTACACGGCATCCGTCATGCCGCACTCGGCGAAGGCCCTCGCCGCGGTGGCCGACCTCGACGTGCCGCGCATCCACTTCGGTGTCGGCACCGGTGAGCTGCTGCCGCTCATGGGCGAGGCCGGCGCCGACGTCGTCGGTGTCGACTACCGCGTCTCGCTCACCGACGCCATCGAGAGGCTCGGCGGGCGCTACGCGGTTCAGGGCAACCTCGACCCGGCCCTGCTCTTCGCCCCGTGGGAGCCCCTCGAGCGACGCGTGCGCGCCATCGTCGAGGAGGGGCGCGCGGCACCCGGGCACATCGTCAACCTCGGCCACGGCGTGCTGCCCGACACCGACCCCGACGTGCTCACCCGCGTCGTCGAGCTCGTGCACGAGGTCTCCGCGCGGTGAGCAGCACCCCGCACCTGCGGGGCCGCGGTGTGCGTCTGGAGCCGCTCTCGACCACCCACGCCGCACCGATGGAGCACGTTCTCGCGGATGCCGGCCTGTACGAGTTCATCGGCGGCTCACCGCCGTCGCGGGCTGACCTCGAGGCGCGGTACGCCCGTCAGGTGGCCGGTCCGCGCGGCGCCGTGTTCGCCTGGCACACGTGGATCATCCGGCTGGTCGACGGCGACGAACCCGTCGGCTACGTGCAGGCCACCGTCAACGGTGACGACTCGGTCGCCGAGCTCGCCTGGGTCGTCGGGGTGCCGTGGCAGGGCCGGGGGATCGCCTCGGATGCCGCGTCGGCCGTCGTGGAGTTCGTCGACGCCTGCGGGGTCGAGCGGGTCATCGCGCACGTGCACCCTGACCACGTGGCGTCGCAGCGGGTCGCGGCCCGCCTGGGACTGGTGCCGACGGCGCGCATCCTCGACGGTGAGGTCGAGTGGGAGGCGCGCTCCGCCACCAGGGGTCGTTGACCGGATCGGGCGGTCGCACCCAGGGTGATGCGGTTCTTGCCGCGCGTGGGTCAGCGCGACAGCGCGGCCTTCACGACCGAGGGGTCGGGGTTGGTGTGGGGGATGCCGTCGATCACCACCGTGGGCACCGTCTCGTTCCCGTGGTTGATGCCCGCGACGAAGGCACGACCCGCGTCGTCCTCCCAGATGTTGACCCAGCGGGCCCGGTCGCGCCGGGAACGGACCGCCAGGCGCAGGCGCGCCGTGAACGGGCAGCCCGGTCGCCAGTAGATTGCGACACCGTTCGCGGCGTGAGCGAGCGCCTGCTCGTGTGGGGTCGAGGTCGGGTGCCCGGCGGCGAGATCCAGAAGTCCCATGCAGACAGGGTACGAACGGGTGGTGACCGTGGGCGATCACTGGTGGTGAG
>NZ_DAORSO010000142.1:0-1267 GCF_035443565.1 Ornithinibacter sp.
GACCGCGTGGTCAGGCGTTCTCACGCAGGTAGCGCCCGAAGTGGGGCACGGTGAACGCGATCCGCCCGCGCTCCCCCGAGTAGATCAGCCCCTTCTTCAGCAATGCGTCACGCGCCGGCGACAACGACTGCGGTTTGCGCCCGAGGTGCGCCGCGACGTCGGCCGTGGGCACGGCATCCGAATCGTCGCCAAGTTCGACCGCGACATCAGCCATCGCGCGCAGGTACTCGCGCTCCCCCGGCGTCGCCCGCTCGAAGCGCGAGCCGAAGAACCCGACGGCCAGCTCGGCCTCGGCCTCGGGAGCCGCCACCGCGACGTCGGCCGCCGTCATCGGGGATGCCGTAGCGCGGTCCCAGACCGCCTTGCCGTACGCCTGGATGAAGTAGGGGTAGCCGCCGGTCGCGTCGTACATCGCGTCGAGCGCCTCGGGAGTGAAGGTCGCCCCCTCGTCCTCGGCCGGGAGCGTGAGGGCGGCGTCCGCGGCATCCCGATCGAGACGGTCGATGCGCGAGTAGCGAAAGAGACGCTCCGAGTACGACTTCGACGCCGACAAGACCGCCGGCAGGTGCGGCAGCCCGGCGCCGACGACGATGACCGGCAGCCGCGACTGCGACAGCTCGTGGCAGGCCGCGCACAGGGCGGAGACGTCGTCGGGCATGAGGTCCTGCATCTCGTCGATGAAGATCGCGATGCCCCGGCCGGTGTCGGACGCCATGCCGCCGAGGTCGCTCAGCAGCTCGACGAGGTCGATCTCGATGTCGCCGGAGTCGGCCCGCCCGGTGACCGCGGGAACGGTGATGCCGGGGTTCCACCGGTCACGCAGCTTCGCGGCCCCCCGGGCGGTGCCCCCGCCTGCGGGCTCGCGCTGGGCGAACGCCTTGACGACGCCAAGGGCGTGGTCCCCCGCCCCACCGGCCGGGCCGAGCTCGCGCACCGCTTGGTGCACGGCCGAGGCGAGCGGCCGACGCAGCGACTGGTCGGGCCGGGCCTCGAGCTTGCCGGTGCCCCAGCCGGCGCGCACCGCGGCCGAGCGCAGGGCGTTGAGCAGCACGGTCTTGCCGACACCGCGCAGCCCGGTGAGCACGATCGAGCGCTCTGGCCGACCTCGGGCCACCCGCTCGAGCACGATGTCGAACGCGTCGAGCTGCTCGTCACGGCCGGCGAGCTCGGGCGGTCGCTGACCGGCGCCGGGGGCGTAGGGGTTCCTGACCGGGTCCATGATCGGAGGGTATACGGCTCTCTAGCGTTCCCCGCATACATCGGGATA
>NZ_DAORSO010000142.1:1367-5685 GCF_035443565.1 Ornithinibacter sp.
GCGCAGTAGCGTGACGGACGTGTTCGAGGCTGCGTTCTGGGGTTTCGTCGGTGGTGTCTCGCTCATCATCGGCGCGGTGCTCGGGCTCGTCTTCAAGGTCACGCACCGCACGATCGGGCTCGTCATGGGCTTCGGCGCCGGGGTGCTCATCAGTGCCGCCGCCTTCGAGCTCACCATGGAGGCGTACGAGGCGGCAGGTGGCCCGGCCGCGGCAGCGGGTCTCATCGCCGGCTCGGCCACCTTCTTCGCGGGTGACTGGCTCATCGACCGCGCGGGCGGTCACCGCCGCAAGAGCCCCGTGCACGGCGGGATGCCGCACCCGCGCGGCCTGGACACTCCTCCGGCAGCCACGGCCGGTGCCGTGACGGCGAGCTCGGGCGGCGCCGCTCTGGTCCTGGGAGCCCTGCTCGACGGCATCCCGGAGTCCGCGGCCATCGGCATCAGCCTGCTCGGCGGCGCCGGGGTGAGCACGGCCATGGTCGTCGCGGTCTTCCTCTCCAACATCCCCGAGTCGATGTCCGCGTCGACGGGACTGCGCGCCTCAGGCCGGTCGACCACCTGGATCCTCGCCCTGTGGGCTGGGGTGACCGCGGCATCGACGATCTCGGCGGTGCTCGGCTACACCCTGCTCGGCGACGCGCCGCCGGCGACCCTGGGGTTCATCCAGACCTTCGCCGCAGGGGCGATCCTGACGATGGTCGCCGACACCATGGTCCCCGAGGCCGTCGAGCACGCGGGCCGCCTCGTCGGCATCGTCACGGTGCTCGGGTTCGCGGTGTCGTTCTTCCTCAGCGCCGCCTGACCCGGTCAGTGTCGGGCCTGTCTAGCCCAGAGGACATACAGCCCGATACGCCGATATCGACAGTCCGGGCGACATTCCGAGCGGCTACTTGAGGAACTTGCTCGTGCGCCGATCGGCCAGCGGCTTGCCCCCGGTCTGGCAGGTCGCGCAGTACTGCAGCGACGAGTCGGCGAACGACACCTCGCGCACCACGTCGCCGCACTCGGGGCAGACCTCACCGGTGCGCCCGTGCACCCGCATCCCCGCGCGCTTGGCGTCCTTGAGCTCCTTGGCAGGCTTGCCGGATGCCGTGGCCACCGCGGCGGCCAGCGTCCCCCGAAGTGCCGCGTAGAGCCTCTCGACCTCGTCCGGCGACAGGTTGGCCGCGAGGGCGAACGGCGACAACTTCGCCACGTGCAGCACCTCGTCGGAGTAGGCGTTGCCGACGCCGGCGATGATCGACTGGTCGCGCAGCATCCCCTTGACCTGCATGCGGTGCGACGCCGCGATCTGTGAGAAGACCTCGAGCGTGAAGTCGTCACCGAGCGGGTCAGGCCCGAGCGAGACGATGCGCGGCACCGCGGTGACGTCGCCGACGATGTAGGCCGCGAGCGACTTCTTCGTGCCCGCCTCGGTGAGGTCGAAGCCCGAGCCGTCGTCGAAGCGCACCCGCAGCGCGATCGGTGACTTGCCCGGTCGCAGCACCGTGGCCGGGATCGCGTCGGACCAGCGCAGCCACCCAGCCCGGGCCAGGTGAAACACCAGGTGCGTTCCGCCGCAGTCGAGGTCGAGGAACTTGCCGTGCCGGGCGACCCCGTCGATCGGGGCACCGACGAGCGCCTGCGGCGGTGGGCTGAACGTCTTCAGCACCGAGATGGAGCCGAGCTCGACCCCGGTGACGACCAGGCCCTCGGTGCGAACACGCAGGAAGTCGACGAGGGCCTGCACCTCGGGAAGCTCGGGCATAGCGGGAACCTACCCCCGCCTGCCCCCGGGCGCACTCGGCCCGTCTGCCGGCGCACTCGCCCAGATGGCTCGCACCTGCGGGGCCAGCCCGTAGCCGTCGGGCGCTCGCACCACGGGCGCGTCGAGCTCCTCGGTCGGCGCCGGCACGAGGTCGTCGTTGGCGACGGGGATGACGTGGCTGAGCACCTGCTCGCCCGGCGACAGCTCACGGATGGCGATGCCCCGCACGTGCCCGGGTTTGCGCGACGTGAACTCGGTGTAGATCTTCGGGTCGTGCTGGCCGTCGTCCCCGATGAGCAGCCACTTCACGTTCGGCAGCTCCCGCGCGAGCCGGTGCAGCTGGGCGTGCTTGTGCTCCTGACCGGAACGGAACCAGCCGGTGTTCGTCGGGCCCCAGTCGGTGAGCAGCATCGGCCCCTTCGGGTAGCCGTTGCGCCGCAGGAACCGGGTCAGCCAGGGCGCGGTGTTCCACGCGCCCGTCGACAGGTAGACGACCGGCGCCTCCGGGTGCTCGGCGAGCAGCTCCCGGTACATCGTCGCCATGCCCGGCACCGCCTTGCGGGCACCCTCGGAACGCAGGAAGGTGTTCCACGCCGCGATCATCGGCCGCGGCAGCGACGTCGAGAGCACGGTGTCGTCGATGTCGGACACGATCCCGTGCGTCACCTCGTTGCCGATCACGAGCACCGGCACGTCGATGGTCTGCGCGTTCGGCGACCCGACGAAGATGCGGTGCCACCCCGGCGTCAGGCCGTGGCCACGCACGGTGAGGTCGATGAATCCTCCGCGGTCGGTGCGGGCCGTGGTGATCCGCTCGTTGATGCGGATCGTCACGACCTCGTCGATCGCCGGTGTCGTGAAGAACGCCCGCCACCCGCGCGTCTCGAGCTCGACCGCCCGCAGCCGCGCCGCGTGCGTCGGCTCCTCGGGGTCGTCCTGCTCACCGCGGGTCATGATCACCCGGGCGAACACCCGCAGCTGCGACTCGCTGCCGTACCCGGTGAGCGGCACGATCCGCGTGCTCCACCCCCGTGACCGGAGCAGGCCGGACTTGCGCTCGTTGTAGGCGTCCTCGAGCACTGCTGCGGCGTGTGGTCGCGGCATGCCGAAAGCCTAGAGGACGCTCTCGGATGCCGGTGGCGCGCCGAGCGCATCCGGCCCACCGGGCGCGGTGGCAGGGTCAACGGCATCCGCCCGTCCGTCGGCGAGCGCCTCCTGGGCTGACGCCGCGGTGAGCCGACGGTGCACCAGGACGCCGACGGCGAATGCCGGGGACGACAGCGCCGCCCCGAGCATGCCCGCCAGGGCTGCGCCGATGATCGTGGAGCCGAGCACGACGATCGGGTGCAGGCTGAGCGCGGTGCTCGCCAGGCGCGCGAGGATGACCGTCTGGATGACGTTCTGCACGACGAGGATGACGGCGAGCAGGATCAGCGCGGTGGTGAGGCCGTTCGAGCCCAGGGCCACGATCGTCGCGAACGCCCCGGAGACGATCGCCCCGAGGTAGGGGATGTACGACGTCACGAGGGTGATGACGGCGATGGTGAAGGCGAGCGGCACGTCCATGGCGAAGGCGGCACCGCCGATGAGCACGGCCGTGACGACGGCCGACAGCGTCAGGCTGCCGAAGTAGCGGCGCACCGACATCACGGCATCCCCGACGATGGCCGACCCGGTGTCGGGGTCCAGGCCCATGTGACGGCCGACCCAGGTGGTCAGGGAGTGCCAGTCGACGAGCACGTAGTACACGAGGAAGGCGCCCATCGCGACACCGATGGCCAGCGACACCGTGCCCGAGAAGACCCCGGGCAGCACCGACCCGAGCCCGCCGAGCGCGTCACCGGCACCCGCCTGGAGCGAGTCGACGAGGGTGTCGCCGGAGCCGACGTCGACCCCCCGCTCCTCGAGCCAGGTGTCGAGCGTGCCGAGGCCGGCGGTGACCTGGTCGGCGATCGTCGGGTACTGCCCGACGATGCCCGCGAGGACGAGCCAGATCGACCCGAGCACCACCCCGGCGAGGAAGAGCAGCACCGCGAGCGCCCCGCCCCACGTGGGCACTCCCCGGTCGGCCAGCCACTGCACGACGGGGACGAACAGCGCACCGAGCACCGCGGCGATGATGAGCGGAACGACGAAACCGGACACCTGCGCGAGCACCCACACCCCGGCAGCGAGCATGCCGAGCACCCCGAGGATCAGCCAGGACCGGGTGCCCCATCGGCGCAGGCGGGGCGAGACGACGTCGTCCACGGGGGTGCCTCTCGATGGGTGGTCAGGAGCAGGCACAGGGTATCGCTGCGCAGCGCGGGCACCCGGTGGCATAGCGCTGAACGGCAGCGGTCAGGTCGACGTCCATCTGGTTCGCGAGCGAGGCCACCCAGGCCAGCACATCGGCGAACTCGTGCTCGCGCTGGGCCTGCGTGCCCTTGCGCACGGCCTGGGCGAGCTCACCGACCTCCTCGGCGAGCCAGGCCACCGTGCTGGGAACCCCGCGCTCGCGGTCGCGCTCGCCGTAGGTGCGCTCGATGACGTCCTGGAGGGTGGCGAGGTCCATGCGCCCGAACCTACCCG
>NZ_DAORSO010000143.1:0-5641 GCF_035443565.1 Ornithinibacter sp.
GAAGCCCGGAGTTGAGCGCAATGAGCAGGTCCAGGCTCTCGGCCTGGCGCACCTCACCGACGACGATCCGCGAGGGACGCATGCGCAGTGCCTCCTTGACCAGGCGGCGAAGTGGGATCTCACCCGTGCCCTCGAGTGACGGCTGGCGACACTGCATCGACGCGACATCGCGGTGCGGGATCCGCAGCTCGAAGACCTCTTCACAGGTGACGATCCGCTCACGAGGCGGCACTGCTGCACCCAGACAGTTGAGGAAGGTCGTCTTGCCAGCCTGGGTTCCACCAGCCACCAAGATGTTGAGACCGGAAACGACGGCGGCCTCGAGGAAGTGTGCCGCCTGGCGTGTCACGGTGCCGAGCCGCACGAGGTCGTCCATCGAATCGGCCTTGACCACGAACTTGCGGACGTTGACGAACCAGTGGTCACGGGTGATGTCGGGGATGACGACGTGAAGCCGACTGCCGTCTGGGAGAA
Organism: Ornithinibacter sp.; assembly: GCF_035443565.1. NCBI lineage: Bacteria > Bacillati > Actinomycetota > Actinomycetes > Micrococcales > Intrasporangiaceae > Ornithinibacter > Ornithinibacter sp. The sequence goes on from NZ_DAORSO010000143.1 coordinate 475, forward strand.
CGGCATCCACGAAGGGCGTCGAGAGGTCAACACGCCGGCCCGACGACTTGAGCATGCGTTCGACGAGGTCGCGGACCTGGTCTTGCGTCAACAGGGTCGTCGTCAGTTCAGCCACCCCGTTGCGTGCCACGAACACCTTCGACGGCTCGTTGACCCAGATCTCCTCCACGCTCGGGTCGTCGAAGTACTGCTGGAGCGGGCCGTAGCCGGCGACGCTGTCCCACACCGACCGTGAGGCGGCCTCCAGGTCGGCGAGCACCGGCATCCCGCCCGAGAGCGAACGCTCGTCGTAGTCCGACACTGCTTCGCCGACGAGCCGGCGCACGGCCATCTCGTCGCGTGAGGGATCCAACCCCGACCGACGGATGAGCTCGCGCACCTCGTTCTCGAGTGTGCGCACAGCATCCATGACCAAGCCCTCCCTCCCCCGCGACCGCCCCTCGACGACCATCAGACTCACATCGAACCTGAGACCAGCCCGCTCCGCATCCCGAGAAGGTCAACCTGTGGATAACCCCCGGATGACCTCGAAGAGCCCGAAGAAGTCTCGGCACGAACCCCGCGCGCTTGCGAGGTCTCTCGTCGCCCGGGGCGGGCTGTGAAGGGTTGCCGTCTCGAGATTCTCTTCATCAACGTCGGTGGGCACCGAGTCGGGGCGGCGGTGTGCCGGTCCAGTTGTGACGTGCCGGACAAGTCCCTGCCCGGTACCCAGCGCGGCGAGACCATGAATCGTGGCCGCGCTGGCGGTCGCACGGGACGCAGCACCTCCCGGGGGCAGGCGGACGGGGACGCCGCCGGGTGGAGGAGTGCACCATGAAGACGACACGCATGGCAGTGGTGTCAGCGGCGGCCGTTCTGTTCGGGATGTTGGGAGCTGGGGTGGCCTCGGCGGAGCCGCCGGGCCCACGACTGCCGGACGCCGACCTGTTCTGCGGCGGGGACCCCCTCGGAACCAGTGAGTGGGTCTCGGTACCGGGGTCGGACTCACTGTGGATCAGGACCGGTCCGCTGGCAGGTCACTACGTGATCCTGGCTGACAGCCACTACCTGATGGAGGGCCTGCAGACCGCACCGCCGCCCAGCTACGACGGGCTGGATCAGGTGGGCAACCTCGTTCGCGGGAAGAAGACCGGCATGGCCGGGGATGCCATCACCTGCCAGTTCGTCTCGCGCTGGGACCAGCCTGGAGACGCAGGCGACTACTCGATCGTCGGGCCGATCACCATGGTTCTCGTGAGCCGGTAGTACCGACCGACGAGATGGTCTCAGCGAGTTGGGTCGGTGCGCCCGCGCCGAGCGCCCGCGCGTCCTGCCGGTCATGGACGTTCATGACGGTGACCACCTAGAGCTCGTCTCCTGCGAACCTGTGGACAACCTCAGGAACGGCCCCCCGGGCACCTACGGTGGGTCATGGACGGGCCGTGGGGGGCCCTGTCACCGGGGACCACCTGAGGGGACGCCATGGGGATGACGACGTGCGCCTGACGCTCACCGTGCACGTGCCGCGGCGCAGGCCGCTGCCCGTCGCCGTCTGCGTCGAGTGGGTGGGTGAGCACACCGTGGGCGACCTCTGCCGGGCACTGGCAGAGCACCTCGGAGAGTCCGTTGACGGCCTGTCCAGCCGAGGGCAGCTTCTCGACGCGAGCGCAGTCGTGGGGTTGCCACCCCTGGTTCACGGGGCCTCGGTGGTGGTGGCCGGGGCCCCACCACCCGGTGCTGGGCCCGGTCGGGCCGGCATCGGCACCGCCGGCAGTCAACCTCGAACCGTGACGCCCCACGGCCTCCTCGACCTCGTCGTCACGGGCGGGCCGGATGCCGGTCGTGCCCACCCCCTCGTGCCGCCCGGCGTGAGCATCGGCCGAGCACCCGTCGCCGGGCTGGCGCTGGACGACCATGCGCTGAGTCGAACCCACGCGGTGCTCGACGTCGGCCCGTGCGGAGTCAGCGTGCGCGATGCCGGTTCGACCAACGGGGTGTTCGTCGACGGCACCCTCGTCACCGAGACCACTGCGGTGGATGCCGCGTCGACGATCGTCGTCGGATCCTCGACCCTGCGGCTGCGTCGGGCATCAGGGCGCGGCCTGCCCACCCGGTCCCCGGGTGACGGGACCCTGATCGTGCAACCCTCGACGTGGCCCGCCCCCGACCCGGGACCTGTCGAGATCGTCTGCCCGCCGACTCCCGGTGAGAGGCACCGTGTCCGCATCCCGTGGATCGCGGCCCTGGTCCCCGTCCCGATCGGGGTGGGACTGGCGTTCCTCCTCGGCCCCTACCTGCTGATCTTCGCCCTGATGGGCCCGCTCGTCCTGCTGACCAGCGCGCTCGGGGACCGATGGGGGGCGGGGCGGGCCCATCGACGTGCCGTGGCAGCACATGCCGTGGCCGTCCACGCGGCGCGAGACCGCCTTCGCGCAGCGTTGGTCGACGAGACGGCCCGGCTGCACCGGGGCCACCCCGACCCCCACCAAGTGCTCAGGGTCGCGGAGGGAGCACTCCCGGGCCTCTGGTCAGCCGGGCCCTCGGACGGCGCGCTGCCGATTCGACTCGGCACGGGCTCGGTCGCCACCCGAGTGGTCTGGACAGACGGCCCGGACCGGGTCAACCCTGCCGCCGACAACGCTCCGGTCGTGCTCGACCTCGCAGCCTGCCGAGCCGTGGCGGTCGTGGGCCCCCCACTGGTCACTGACGGTCACCTGCGCATGCTCCTCGGCCAGGTGTGCACGACGAGCCCTCCGCAGCGGCTGTCTATCGCCGTGGTGGCGTCGGACACCTCGTGGGCCTGGGTCGGCCTGCTCCCCCACGCGCACGACGTGGCGGACCTCGTGGCACCCCCGGGCCCGGCGTCGGCGTCGACCCACCACCGAGTGCTCGTCATCCCCGAACCGGCAAAGGTCGTCGGTGGGGTGCACGCCCTCATCACCCGCGCCCTGGATGCCGACGTGCTCGTGGTCGTCGCGTGCACCGACCGTGCCGAGGTGCCCGAGGGGGTGAGCACGGTGGTGGAGCCGGTCGGCAACGGGCGCCACGTGCTGCACCACGGCGCGAGACCTGAGGGCGTCGACGTCGTCATCGACGCCGTGGGCCCGTGGTGGGCTGATCGGGTCGCGCGGGCCCTGGCCCCGCTGCGATCTGCCGAGGGCGGGGTCGGCTCCCTCCCCCGATCCATCTCCCTGTCGCAGGCCGTCGCCGCCGACCTCAGCCCGCCAGCATTGGCCGCCCGGTGGCGGGCACGGGCTCGATCCGGCACGCCGACGGCCGTAGTCGGCGTCACGGCCGACGGGCTGTTCTCGATCGACCTGGTGCACGACGGCCCGCACGTGCTGATCGGCGGCACGACCGGATCGGGCAAGTCCGAGTTCCTGCGCACCCTGGTCACCTCGCTCGCCCTGGCCTGCCCACCCGAGGACCTGACGTTCGTCCTCGTCGACTTCAAGGGCGGCGCCGCCTTCGGCCCGTGCGCCTCACTCCCCCACGTCGTCGGGCTGGTCACCGACCTCGACGAACACCTCGTGTCCCGCGCCCTTCGGTCCCTCGGGGCCGAGCTGCGGCGGCGAGAACGGATCTTCGCAACCGTGGGGGCGAGTGACCTCGAGGGGTACCACCGCGCCCAGGGCCCCGGCACGGAGAGCGTGCCCCGCCTCGTCATCGTCATCGACGAGCTCAAGGCACTGGTCGACGAGGTGCCCGACTTCGTCAGCGGACTCGTGCGCCTGGCCGCCCTCGGCCGCTCGCTGGGCGTCCACCTCGTGCTCGCCACCCAGCGGCCGTCGGGTGCGGTCACCGCCGAGATCCAGGCCAACGTCAACCTCCGCATCGCCTTCCGGGTCCGAGACCGCACCGACTCCGTCGACATCCTCGAGGACCCGGCCGCGGCCGGCATCCGCTCGAGCACCCCGGGACGCGCCCTCAGCCGCGGCGGCGACGGCATCCTCGTGATGTTCCAGGCCGCGACCCTCGGTGACGGAGACAGCGCTGCCGAGCCGTTCCTCAGGGTGAGCGCGCCTGACGTGCAGGAGGACGCACGGATGCCGACCCCGTCGGTGCACGCCGTCACCCCCCTGGTCGATGCGGCGCGGCGGGCCCATGCCCTGCGCGGCGGTGCCGCGCCCCGCACACCGTGGCTCCCGCCCCTGCCCGACCTCGTGCACCCCGTCAGCGAGCCATCGATACCGGCGCACGACCCGGCCCCGAGGGCCACCATCGGGTTGGTCGATGAACCCGAGCATCAGCAGGTCTCGCCGCTCGTGTGGACGCCCGGTGACGGCTCGTGGCTGCTGTCCGGCCGGCCCGGCAGCGGTCGCACCACTGCGCTGCGGACGTTGGTGCTCTCCCTCGCGCGCCGTCTGCCGTCCGACCGCCTGCACATCCACGTCATCGACCCGAGCGCCGCGCTCGCAGACCTCGAGGCCCTCCCTCACGTGGGAACACGCCTCACACCGACGCGTCGGCGCAGCCTCGCCGCCCTGATCGTCCACCTCCGACACGAGGTGGAGGTACGACGATCGACCCCCGATCAGGCGACGGACGCACCCCTCGTCGTCCTGGTGATCGACGGGTGGGAGCAGTTCACCGAAGCGCAGGGGGCCCTCGACCCCGAGGGTGTCGTGGATGCCGTGCTCGCGATCCTGCGCGACGGCTCGTCTGTCGGGGTGGTTGGCGTGGTCGCCGGCGGGCGCGGCCTGCTCCAGCCCCGATGGTCGGCGATCGGCGGGACCACCCTGCTCCTCGGGGCAGTCGATCCGCTGGATGCCGCCCTGGTCGGTCTACGACTGGCGGACGTCCCCCGCGACCCACCCCGAGGGCGGGCCGTTCGGTTGGCAGACCGCCGCGAGGTGCAGATCACCCTCTCGATGGCGCAGGACTCCTGCGAGGTCGCCGCGCACGCCAGTCGGGGCGGCACCGGCCGGAGCACCGACGCCGGCCAGCCGTGGGCGTGGCGCGACCTGCCGGCCATCGCCCATCGACCAGCGGTGGACCCGCGCGGCGCCGATGGACACCACCACGACGCGACCCCCGGCCCGACACCCCTCGGCCTCGGCCTCGGCCTGCGCGCGCCCAGCCACGAGGTATGGCGGTGGGACCCCTCGGACATCGGGCGTCGTCTCCTCGTCGCGGGACCGCCCAACTCCGGCCGAACCACGACCCTGGCCACGCTCGCGCTGTCGGC
>NZ_DAORSO010000144.1:0-1396 GCF_035443565.1 Ornithinibacter sp.
TCAGGCGGTCGGCGAGGCCCCGGAGGCGGCAGTCGCGGCCACGTCGACCATGACGAGGCTGAGGTGGCTCGGTGCGTCGGCGACCAGGGCGTGCCGCTCACCGGGGGCGAGGTAGATGACGTCGCCGGGCACCATGTGGTGCTCGGCGTCGCCGACGGTGAAGCGGATCGCGCCGTCGAGCAGCTGCACGACGACCGCCCGCGGCGAGGAGTGCTCGGTGAGCAGCTCCCCCTCGTCGAACGCGAAGACCACGACCCGCAGGGCCGAGTTGTTCACGACCACCCGGGACGTCGTCGATGACGGCGTGACCGGGATGCTCCCGAGCAGGTCGCTGTAGGCCAGGGAGGTCGCGAGGTCGGTGGTCGCCATGACTGCCACTGTAGCCAGCGCCGGCCGGGCCCGGTCAGCCCCTGACCAGCTCCGGTCAGCGGGTGATGACCGTCGGCAGCGGCGCGAACCCGTTGAACCCGACCGTTGAGTAGCAGGTCGAGTAGGCCCCGGCGGCGTGGATGCGCAGCTCGTCACCCTCGGCGAGGGTCAGCGGCAGCGACACCGGTGTCGTCTCGTAGAGCACGTCGGCGCTGTCACAGGTCGGGCCCGCGAGCACGCACGGCCCGCTCTTCCCACCCACCCCCGGCACCTCGAGCCGGTAGCGGATCGCCTCGTCCAACGTCTCGACGAGTCCGGTGAACACCCCGGCGTCGACGAACACCCAGCGCACCCCGCCGCGGTCGACGACTCCGACGACGCTGGTCACGACGGTGCCGGCATCCCCGACGATGCCCCGCCCGGGCTCCACGAGCGTGCGCGGCCGGTCGTCACCGAAGGCGTCGGCCAGGTGGGCCTCGATGGCCGCCCCGAACTCACTCACCGACGGCACCTCCCCACCCTCCAACGCAGCGGGGAAACCGCCCCCGAGGTCGAGCAGCCACGGCCGGATGCCGTGCGCCCGCACCGCCTCGAACACCCGAGCCGCCGAGCGGATCGGCGGCCCCCACGCCTGCGGGTCCCGTTGCTGGGACCCGACGTGGAACGAGACCCCGGCCGGGTCGAGCCCGAGGTGAGCGGCGTCGAGGAGCAACGCCACGGCATCCTCGACGGAGCAGCCGTACTTGCGTGACAACGGCCAGTCCGACCCGGACCCGGAGGTCACGATCCGCACGAGCACCGACGCGCCGGGCGCGGCATCCGCCAGCTTGGCGACCTCGCCCGGGGAATCGAGCACGAACAGCCGCACCCCGAGGTCGTGCGCCTCGCGCAGGTGGTCGCGGCGGGCGACGGGGTTGGAGTGCACGAGGTGGGATGCCGGGGCTCCCGCCGCGAGCGCGGCCCGCACCTCCGCGGGACTCGCGACGTCGAAGTGGCACCCGGCCTGCGCGAGCGCGCGCAGCAGCAC
>NZ_DAORSO010000144.1:1496-5628 GCF_035443565.1 Ornithinibacter sp.
TCACCGACGTCATGTCGCCGCGCTTCCCCGACCTCGGCGGTGACCTCGGCGGGGTCGGCATCGTGCGCGTCGGTCGTCACTCGGGCTACGACCGGGTCGTCTGGGAGTTCCCGGGTGCGGGGCTACCGACCTACCGGGTGCGCTACGTCGACACGCCGATCGCCGACGGCAGCGGGGACGTCGTCGCCGTGACGGGTGACGCGTTCCTCGAGGTGCTGATCACGTTCGTCGGCATCCCCGAGGAGGGGATGGCCCGCCCAGCCGACCCGACGGCATCCGCCCTCTCCGGCACGGTGATCGCCGAGGCGAACGCCATCTTCGGCGGTTTCGAGGGCTACGGCCAGAGCTTCATCGGGGTCCGCGACCGCGAACGCCCCTTCAAGGTCAGCACGCTGACCGGCCCCACCCGGTTGGTCGTCGACATCGCCACCGGCTGACCGGCATCCGACGCTCCTGCCGCAAGCGTGGGCTCAGCGCAGCACGCGGTGGTGGGTGTGCACGACGTCGCCGATGCGCTCGGCCGAGACGAGCTCGAGACGCATGGGGATGCCGTCGGGCAGGGCGCGTGTGCCGCCTCCCACGATGACGGGGTGGGCGAACAGGTGGATGTCGTCGACCAGGCCGGCGGCAAACGCCTCGGCCGCCAGGGTCGGGCCGCCGATCCCGAGGTCACGCACGCTCAACGCCTTGAGCGCGCTGACGGCTGCCGGGTCGAACTCGGCCTCGAGGGTCGTGCGGGCACCGAAGACACCGTCCATGGTGCGCGAGTAGATGATCTTGTCGCTGTCGCGCCAGATGCGCGCGAACTCGCCCCCGGGGCCCGGGACGTCGCCGGGAGCGGTCTCCCAGTAGCGCATCACCTCATACATGCGGCGACCGAGCAGGAGGGTGCCGATCTCGCGCTGGTGGTCGTTGACGACGGCGTGCAGCTCGTCGGACGGCACGGCCCAGTCGAAGGACCCGTCCGCGTCGTTGACGTACCCGTCGGCGGAGGTGATCGCGGAGAAGCGGAGGCGGGCCATCTCGGCATTGTGCCGATTCATGGCCGTTCGGACCACCCCGAAGGCCTTGTCGTCGTTCGCCGAGGGCCACCACACTGAGGGGATGGGCCTGCTGCAGGGTCGGAGCCGATGACCCGCGTGCGCACCACGCTGGTGCGTGTGCTGACCGCGCCGCTGCGGGGCGTCCAGGAGTTGCCCGCCGTTCGCCGGGTGTCCTTCCACGCCAACCGGATTCGGGCCGGGCTGGACTTCCACTTCTTCCGCACGCTGGCCATCGCGCTCGTCGTGATCGTCGTTGTCGCAGGCTTCCTGGTGACCGTGCTGGAGCCCGAGAAGCGCTCGTTCCAGGGCCTGGTCGACTCGTCGTACTGGGCGGTGACCACGGTCATCGGGTCGGGCGACTCGTCGTACGTCGACAGCCCCGGCGGCTACGTCATCGGGTGGCTGCTGGCCTTCTTCGGCGTCGCGATCGTCGCGACGCTCACCGCCGCGATCGTCGGCTTCGTCATCGACTACCTCCTGAAGGAGGGCCAGGGCATGGGCGCCGCCGGCTACTCGGACCACATCGTCGTCTGCGGGTGGAACGCCACCGCACGCGACCTCATCGACGAGTTGCGCGGCGACGAGTTCCACGCGCGGATCGTCGTGCTGCACGAGAGCGAGCGCAGCCCCGCACCGGCGGACATCTACTTCGTGCGCGGCGACACGACGTCCACCGAGGATCTCGAGCGCGCCGGCATCCCCGACGCCGCGTCCGCGATCATCTGCCCGTCCGACGGGTCCAACGAGGCCGACATGCGCTCGATCCTCACCGTGCTGGCGATCGAGTCGATCGCGCCGGGGGTGCGCACGGTCGTCGAGGTGAACAACCCGAAGCACGTCGAGCACGTGCAGCGCGCCAACGCCGACGAGATCCTCGTGACGTCGCGGTTGGCGTCACGGTTGCTGGCCCGCACCGCCCTGTACCCGGGGCTGGCCGCGCTGGTGACGGACATCGTGTCGGGGGGCGAGGGGTCGGAGCTGTACCGGGTGGAGCTGCCCGAGGAGTACGTCGACCTCGACATCGACGGCCTGTCGGCGCGGATGCGGCGCGACCACGGGGCGACCCTGCTCGCGGTGACGCACGATGGCCACACGCTGACCAACCCGCCGTCGGACTTCCGGCTGCGCCGGGGCGACACCGCCGTCGTCGTCGCCGAGCACCTCGGCGACCTGCACCCCCTCGAGCCCGACCACGTGCTCGACGCCCCCGGCTGAGCGGAGGCGGCCCCGGCAGGGTCGAAGCGCAGGTGCACGCATTCGCGGGCGGTATTGCCTCGACTCCGCTCAGGCAGTCAGTGGGCGCCCAGCCGTCTCGCTGTCACCAGGGCCAGGGCTCGCGCGACCTCGATGACCTCGGTGAGCGGCACGCTCTCGCGTGGGGCGTGCGCGAGCCGCACGTCACCCGGCCCGTAGTGCAGCGTCGGGATGCCCCCGATGCCGGTGTACAGGCGCAGGTCCGAGCCGTACGGAGCCGCCGCCTCGGACGGCCGGATGCCGGTCACCACCTCGACCGCGCCCGCCACCTCGTCGATGAGCGGGTGCCCGTCGGCGAGCTGCCCGGAGGCGAACTGTCCCCCGGGCCAGGTGACCCGGGGCTCGTGGTGACGTAGCCACGGGTCGGTGCCCGCGGCATCCGCAATGGCTTCTTCGAGCGCCAGACGCGCGAGCGCCGGGTCCTCGCCGAGGCGCACCCCCATGCGCCCCTCGGCGACGAGCAGGTCGGGCACCGAGCTGGCCCAGTCGCCGGCGCGGACCGTGCCGACGGAGATGCCGTACGGCAGCGGGTTGTCCCCGAACAGCGGGTGGCGGTCGGCGTTGCGCCGCTCCTCGAGGTCACCCAGCGCCTGGTGCAGCGGCCAGAACGCCTCGAGCGCCGAGACGCCCTCGCGGCGGGTGCTGCCGTGCGCGGCCCGGCCGGTGACGTCGATGCGGAAGGTCAGCGCTCCGGCGTTGGCGGTGACGAGCCGGCCACTCGTCGGCTCGGTGATGACGGCGACCTCACCGCGGTGACCGCGACGAAGAGTGGCGAACGCGCCGAGGCCGCCGTCCTCCTCGCTGACGACGCTGTGCAGCGCCAGGCGTCGCTCTGTGCGCACCCCCGAGCGGTGCAGCGCGCGGGCCACGGCGAGGTTGACGGCCATTCCGGCCTTCATGTCGCAGGCACCGCGACCGTGCAGCACCCCGCCGTCGATGCGCGCCGAGAACGGGTCGCCCTCGTGCCAGTTCGCGACGTCGCCGACGGGGACGACGTCGACGTGCCCCTGGAGGACCAGCCCCGGATCGCCCTCCCCGGATGCTGTGCCGACGAGACCGTGACCCTCCAGTCGGGGCGCCTCCGTACCCGGGAAGTCGGGGTCGGCGCGCAGGTCGTCGAGGTCGAGCGCCCACAGGTCGACCTCGAGCCCGGCCTCCTCGAACCACCGGGCGACGGTGTGCTGGAGGTCGGCCTCGGCGTCGGTGCCGGTGACGCTCGGGGTGCGCACGAGCTCGACCAGGGTCGCGACCAGCTCGGTCTCGTCGATGGCGTCGAGGACCCGCCGCTCGGCAGCGCTGAGGTCGGCGGACATGGACGGCACTCTAGGTGGCGGCGCCGGCTCTCGGCACGCGGGCGGCCGGTGCACGGAATGCCACCGCCCCCGGCCGGGTTGGCTCGTCAGTGACCGCCCCCACCCAAGCGAGAATCACCCGCGCCAGCGTCGGGCTGCGCAGCGAGCGTGGCCCGGTCCTGCTCGCGGTGATGCTGAGCACCGGGCTGGTCGCCATCGACGCGACGATCCTCGCCGCAGCGGTGCCCGCGGTCGTGCGTGACCTCGGGGGGCTGAGCCAGTTCCCGTGGCTGTTCTCCGTCTACCTCCTGGCCCAGGCCGTGTCGATGCCGATCTACGGCAAGGTCGCCGACGTCGTCGGTCGCAAGCCGGTCATGCTCGTCGGCGTGGGGCTGTTCGTGCTCGGCTCGCTGCTCTGCGGGCTCGCCTGGTCGATGGGCAGCCTCGTGGCGTTCCGGCTCCTCCAGGGCCTCGGCGCCGGTGCGGTGCAGCCGATCGGCATGACGATCATCGGGGACATCTACTCGGTGGCCGAGCGCGCCA
>NZ_DAORSO010000145.1:0-5483 GCF_035443565.1 Ornithinibacter sp.
GGGGTGCCCGCGACGAGGGCTGCGATCGCGGTTGCCGCGATCCCGGCGCCGAGGACGCGCCGATGAGTGTTGCTCATGTGAGATCTCCTTGTGGTGGTCGGCTGGGGCCAACCCTAGGCGCGCACCGCGCGTGCCGCGCCGGAAAAGCACACCGAACTTCCGGCATCCTCGTGGGCGCTCCCTGCCAGTAGCCCGCCGTCCACCGGCGCGTCACCCACACCACCGGTCAGGCCAGGCAGCGCGGCCCGAGTAACACCTTGAGGTCACCGAACAATGCCTCCGTCGCCTCGACCCGGAACGCGGGGTCCAGCCGGATCTCGACGGCGCGGCCGGGCTTGACCAGCCGCAGGTGCACCTCCGTGGTGCCCGGGTGGTTGGTCAGCACGCTCTTGAGCTCCTCGACCCGCTCGGTCGTTGCCCTGGCGGTCTCCATCGTCACGACGACGGGCCCGCGCGGCCCCTCGCTGACGTCGGGCAGGGTCAGTTCCTGCGCGTAGATGGAGACGCTGTCGTCACGCCGGTTGATCTTGCCGCGCACCACGGCCACGGTGTCCTGGCGCAGCATCGGACCGACGGTCATGTAGGCGCTGGGGAAGAACAGGCACTCGATCGAGCCCGCGAGGTCCTCGACGGTCGCGATCGCCCACAGGTCGCCCTTCTTCGTGCGCTTGACCTGAAGACCGGTGATCAGGCCGGCGATGGTGACCATCGAGCCCTCGGGTCGACCGGCCTCGTCAGCAGTCAACGCCGCGATCTGCGTGTCGGCATGCTGGCTCAGCACGTGCTCGACCCCGAACAGCGGGTGGTCGGAGACGTAGAGGCCCAACATCTCGCGCTCGAAGGACAGCAGCGCCGACTTGTCCCACTCGACGGCGGGCACGCTCGCGAGCCCCATGAGGTCACCGCCGCTGTCGCCACCGGAGTCGTCACCGAACGAGCCGAACAGACTGTCCTGGCCGATCGCCTCCTGGCGCTTGACCGCGACGAACGCGTCGACGTACTCCTCGTGGACCTGCAGCAACCCCATCCGGGGCTCGCCGAGGCCGTCGAACGCGCCGCCCTTGATGAGCGACTCGATGGTGCGCTTGTTGCACACCACCGCCGGCACCTTGGACATGAAGTCCCGGAAGGAGGTGAAGGGCCCCTTCTCCGCTCGTGCCGCGATGATCGCCTCGACGACGTTGTGGCCGACGTTGCGGATCGCCTGCAGGCCGAAGCGGATGTCGGCGCCCACCGCCGCGAACTGCCCCAAGGAGTCGTTGACGTCGGGGGGCAGCACCTTGATGCCCATGTGGCGGCACTCACCGAGGTAGAGGGCCGACTTGTCCTTGTCGTCACCGACCGAGGTCAGCAGGGCCGCCATGTACTCGGCGGGGTAGTTCGCCTTGAGGTACGCGGTCCAGTACGAGACCAGGCCGTAGGCGGCGGTGTGGGCCTTGTTGAAGGCGTAGTCGGAGAAGGGGACGAGCACACCCCACAGGGCCGCGATCGACGCCTCGTTGAAGCCCTTGGCCTTCATGCCCTCGGAGAAGGGCACGTACTCGGCGTCGAGCACCTCCTTCTTCTTCTTGCCCATCGCTCGCCGGAGCAGGTCGGCGTTGCCGAGGGAGTAGCCCGCGAGCTTCTGCGCGATCTCCATGACCTGCTCCTGGTAGATCACCAGGCCGTAGGTCGTGCCGAGGATCGGCTCGAGCGCGGACACCATCTCGGGCTGGAGCTTGCCCTCGAGCTGGGGGTCGAGCGGGATGAGCGCCTGCTTGCCGTTCTTGCGCAGGGCGAAGTTGGTGTGGGCGTTCACACCCATCGGCCCGGGGCGGTAGAGCGCGAGCGCCGCCGAGATGTCCTCGAAGTTGTCCGGCTGCATGAGCTTGAGCAGGGTGCGCATGCCGCCGCCGTCGAGCTGGAACACCCCGAGGGTGTCCCCGCGGGCCAGCAGGTCGAAGGTGGCGCGGTCGGTCATGTCCTTGGACAGCGCGTCGAGGTCGATCTCCTCGCCACGGTTGGACTGCACGTTGGCGATGGCGTCGTCGAGGATGGTGAGGTTGCGCAGGCCGAGGAAGTCCATCTTGACCAGGCCGAGAGACTCACAGCTCGGGTAGTCGAACTGGGTGATGACCTGCCCGTCCTGAAGGCGGCGCATGATCGGGATGACGTCGATGAGCGGCTCGCTGCTCATGATGACGCCGGCCGCGTGCACTCCCCACTGGCGCTTGAGGCCCTCGAGGCCCTTGGCGGTCTCGACGACCTCCTGCAGGTGCGGCTCGCCGGCGACGAGGTCGCGGAACTCCTTGCCCTCGCCGTAGCGGTCGTGGGTCTCGTCGTACATCTTCGACAGGGGCACGCCCTTGCCCATGATGTCCGGGGGCATCGCCTTGGTCAGCTGCTCGCCGACCGCGAAGGGGTGGCCCATCACGCGGGCGGCGTCCTTGACGGCCTGCTTGGCCTTGATCGTGCCGTACGTGACGATCTGCGCGACGCGCTCGCTGCCGTACTTCTCGGTGACGTAGCGGATCACCTCACCGCGCCGGCGCTCGTCGAAGTCGACGTCGAAGTCGGGCAGCGAGGGGCGCTCGGGGTTGAGGAACCGCTCGAAGATCAGGCCGTGGGGCACCGGGTCGAGGTCGGTGATCTTCATCGCGTACGCACACATCGACCCCGCACCCGAGCCACGACCCGGGCCGACCCGGATGCCGTTGTTCTTGGCCCAGGTGATGAAGTCGGCGACGACCAGGAAGTAGCCGCAGTTGTGCACCGCGACGCCCTCGGCGACGTAGGTGTGGTCACCGGACACCGTGAGGTTGAACACCGTCCCCGAGTACGCCTCCCGAGACACCGCTCGCACCCGAACCCACCATCGACCGTCCACGCAACGGGCGTTGTAGGGCTGCTTCTGCGACTGCGGCACCCACAGCACCTTGTAGGACCGTTGACTGGGAGAGCGCTGCAGCGTGCACCACTGACCGAGTGACAACAGGATGGACCGCAGCTGCCGCGCCAGGACGTCGTTGACGGTGGTCACCATCCACTTGCCGCGAGCGTCGACATGACCGTCACCCTCGTGCCAGCCCCTCACGAATGCCCGCAGCCCTTCGTCCGGGGTCGAGAGCACCCATTCGGGGACGCGCTTGTTGCGGACCCCTGAGCCGAAGAGCCTCGTCAGCACGAGCGCCAACGGGTGGTTCGTCAGCATGACGACGACCCCGTGATGCCCCGGCACGGACGGCGAGGCTTTCGAATACACGCGCGCGGTGCCGAGGTCGAGGTCGTCGATGACGCGGCAGAGTCGCTGCACGGCGGGCTCGTCCTCGTGCAGCGTCCACCCGATCTGTGCCGGGTTGACGCCTCCCTCCGGGTCGTAGAGATGCCCCTCCGCAACCCACAACCCGAACAACCACAGCAGATCCGTGGACCACTCCAGTTTCGAGGGCAGGGTGCCGACGTTCGGGCGGGCCGCACGCTTGAGACCTGCCCCCATGCGGTGGACTCGACCGTCCGGCGACTGTCCGATGGTCCACCCAGCAGCCTCCATCAGGGCCACGACGTCGAGGTCCTGGTAGACCGCGCGCTCTGGCTGAGGCAGGAGCACCTCGTCGCCGGGCCGCACGTCCTTGGCCTCCACCCACCCGCGGTGAGCCACCAGGAAGGGGTGCTCGGCAGTGGCCTTGAGCGGAAAGGCCTGACCGTACGGGTGGATGACGTGCAGGTCCTCCGACACCGAACGTGTCAGGACCTTCTCGACGATCGCGTTGCGTCCGCGCAGGGCGTGGGTGTCGACCGAGGTCACGACGTCGCCCTCCACGACATCGCTGATCGCCTTCCACCCACCATCACCCATGAGAACCGGTGTCTCGGGCGGGAAGCAGTACCCCTTGGAGACGATGACGTCCGTCTCGAACTCAGCCTGCTTCTGGGCGTAGTCGGGGATGCCGGCGGGGAAGCGGTCGTGCAGCCCGCGCTGCACCTCCTTGACGAACCAGCTCGCCTCGTTCTCCCCCGGCGGGCACGGGAACTGGGGCATGTAGCGCCCCTCGTCGACCGTGAACGAGATGTCACACATCTCGGCGATCAGCAGCGTGTTGTCGCAGGCCTCGGGCAGCTCACGCCAGGTGTGGCGCATCTCAGCCGGGCTCTTGAGGTAGAAGTCGTCGGCGTCGAACTTGAACCGGTTCGGGTCCATCATCGTCGATCCCGACTGCACGCACAGCAGGGCCGAGTGGGCCTTGGCGTCCTCGGGGCTCGTGTAGTGCAGGTCGTTCGTCGCAACCAGGGGCAGGCCGAGCTCACGGGCCAGCCGCAGGAGGTCCTTCTGCACGCGGCGCTCGATGTCGAGGCCGTGATCCATCAGCTCACAGAAGAAGTTCTCGGCCCCGAACAGGTCACGCAGGTCGGATGCCGCCTGCTTGGCCTGGTCGTACTGGCCCAGTCGCAGCCGCGTCTGGACCTCGCCGGACGGGCAGCCGGTGGTCGCGATGAGGCCCTTGCCGTACTGGTCGAGCAGTTCGCGGTCGATGCGCGGCCACTTCGCCCAGACCTGGTCGAGCGAGGCCTGCGAGTCCATCCGGAACAGGTTGTGCAGCCCGACGTTGTCCCTGGCCAGCAGGATCATGTGCGTGTACGCGCCCGACCCCGAGACGTCGTCGCCGGGGCGCGAGCGCTCATCGCCCCACTTGACGCGGGTCTTGTCCGTGCGGTGCGTTCCGGGGGTGACGTACGCCTCCACCCCGATGATCGGCTTGACGCCCGTGCCCTGGGCCTTCTTCCAGAACTCGTAGGCCCCGAAGAGGTACCCGTGGTCGGTCGTGGCGAGGGCCGGCATCCCCATCTCGGCGGCACGCTCGAAGAGGTCACCGATGCGCGCCGCACCGTCGAGCATCGAGTACTCGGTGTGGACGTGCAGGTGGACGAAGGAATCGTTCGCGGAGGACATCGCCGACCATCCTAGGTCGCCGGGCCGACACCCCTTCGGCGTGTCGTCGACCGTGTCGGCGCAGCGCTCAGAGCGCGTCGAGGGCGCCCTGCAGATCAGCGGGATAGCTGCTCGTGAAGGTGACCCACTCCCCCGATCCGGGGTGCTCGAAGCCGAGGCCGACCGCGTGCAGCCACTGCCGTTCCAGGCCGAGCCGCTGCGCGAGGGTGGGGTCCGCACCGTAGGTCAGGTCACCGACGCAGGGGTGGCGCACGGCCGCCATGTGCACGCGGATCTGGTGCGTGCGCCCGGTCTCGAGCTTGATCTCGAGCAGCGAGGCGTAGCGGAATGCCTCGAGCAGCTCGTAGTGGGTGACCGCGTGCTTGCCCGAGTCCATGACCGCGAACTTGTAGTCGTGGCCGGGGTGGCGCCCGATGGGTGCGTCGATGGTGCCCTCGAGCGGGTCAGGAAGGCCCTGGACTAGCGTGTGGTAGGTCTTGTCGACCCGGCGCTCCTTGAACGCGCGCTTGAGCACCGAGTACCCGCGCTCGCTCTTGCACACGACCATCAGGCCCGA
>NZ_DAORSO010000146.1:0-5445 GCF_035443565.1 Ornithinibacter sp.
GAGGCCGAGGAAGGTCGCCAGCAGGGCGAGTTCCTCGTCGAGCTCTCGCTGGTCCTCCGCACCGCCGCGGCCGGGCTCCCACGTGCACCGCCGAACCCGCAGCACCCCCGCGGCCCGGTCGGCCTTGAGGTCCAGGCGCGCGACGAGGTCCTCCCCCAAAAGGAACGGCAACACGTAGTACCCGTGCACGCGCAGGTGCTCGGGCACGTAGATCTCGAGCCGGTAGTCGAACCCGAACAAAGCACTCGTGCGGTCGCGCTGCCAGATGAGGGAGTCGAACGGTGACAACAGGGCCCGCGCCCGGATGCCGCGTGGTCGCCGGGCGTCTCGGTGCAGGTAGGCGGGCCGTCGCCAGCCCTCGATCTCGGCCGGCACCAGGGTTCCCTCGGCCACGAGCGCCGCGATGGCCGGCCTGGCCTGCTCGGGGCGCAGCCGGAAGTAGTCACGCAGGCACTGCTCGGTGCCGACACCGTGGGCGCGAGCGGACATCTCGATGAGCCGGCGAAAGCTCTCGTCCTCCGAGGGCCGGGCGTCCGGGTCGAGCGCGAGCGCACGCAGCGCCGGTGGCAGCACCCGCGCCGGCACCGCGTAGCGCCGTTCGAACTGCGCCGTCCTCCCGGCGCTGGACACCTCCCCCGCCCAGAACAGGTGCTCGAGGGCGCTCTTGACCACGGACCAGTTCCAGCCCCAGTCATCGCGCTGGCGAGGCAGGTCGTGGGCCAGGGCGGCCTCCACCTCGCGGCTGGTCAGCGGCCCGCGCCGGGCCACCTCGTCGAGCACGGCCTCGACGAGGTCGGGGTTCTCGCGCGCGACGTGCCGCATGTTGCCCCACGCGTCCTCGCGGGCCCGCCGCATCCGGAAGTCGAGCAGGGGCCACGTCGAGGGCGCGACGAGCGAGGCCTCGTGCGCCCAGTACTCGACGAGGCGTCTCGGCGCCCGGTCACGGGCGGCATCGACGAGCGCGGTGTCGTACACCCCGAGCCGCGAGAAGAACGGGAGGTAGTGGCTGCGCGAGACGACGTTGACGCTGTCGATCTGCACGACGGTGACGGTGTCGATGACCCGCTGGACGTCACGGATGCCGGGGCTGTCGGGGCGTGGCCGCCCGAACCCCTGCGCGGCGAGCGCGATGCGGCGCGCGGCCCGTTGCGACAGACGCACGCTCGCGGGCGCGTCACTCATCCGTGGGGATCAGGTGCTTCTGGTGCGCGTAGACCGCGGCCTCGACCCGTGAGTGCAGGTGCAGCTTCTCGAGGATGTTGCGCACGTGGTTCTTCACGGTGTTCTCCGAGATGACCAGCGCCTCGGCGATCTCGCGGTTGGCCTGGCCCCGCGCGACCAGGCGCAGCACCTCGACCTCGCGATCGGTGAGCGGAGGCAGCGAGCGCTGGAGCGGTTCGGGGTCGTGGCTGAGCCGGGCGAACTCGGTCAGCAGCGTGGCAGCCATGCTGGCCGGGATGATCGCCTGCCCCTCGCCGACCCGACCGATCGCCGCCAACACCTCTTCACCCGGCACGTCCTTGAGCAGGTAGCCGCTGGCGCCGGCCTTGATCGCCTCGAAGAGGTCGTCCTCCTCGTCGGACATGGTGAGCATGATGATGCGGGTCTCGGGCACCGCCCAGCGGATCCGGCGGCAGGCCTCGATGCCGCCGACGCCCGGCATCCGAACGTCCATGAGCACGATGTCGGGCCGCAGCCGGGTGCAGACCGCCAGGGCCTCGTCACCGTTGGATGCCTCGCCGACGACGCGCGCGGTGCCCTCGAGCTCGACGACGATCTGCATGCCTCGCCGGTACTGGGCGTGGTCGTCCGCGATGACCACACGGGTCACCGCCCCCGGGGAAACTGACTGCACGCGGTCTCCGTTCACGGTCCCTACGTCACCCTGCACGAGAACATGGTGGCAGGTCCGGGCGGTGTTGCCCACCACCCGGACCTGCGCGCCCTCAGGAGGCGGCTGCCTCGTCGTCGGCGAGCCCGTCCTGCGGGCTGTCGTCGAGGTCGAGGTGCAGCACGCCGTAGCTCCACCCACGGCGGCGGTAGACCACGCTCGCGCGGTCGGTGTCGGTGTCGTGGAAGAGGTAGAAGTCGTGCCCGACGAGTTCCATCTCGCGCAGGGCGTCAGCCAGCGTCATCGGCGAGGAGCGGTGGATCTTCTCGCGGACCTCGACCGGCGAGTCGCCGAACGGGCCGTCCGGCTCGTCGACCTCGGGGGCGGCGTCGGCCACGGACTGCTCCGTCGGCGGCACGATGCGGGCGGTCGCGGCCGCCACGGACTCGGGGGTTCGACGCCCTCGGTGGACCTGTCGCCGGTCGTGCTGCCTCCTGAGCCGTTCCATCAGCTTGTCGATCGCCACGTCGAGGGCTGCGTACTTGTCCTCTTCGCACGCCTCGGCCCGAATGACGGGCCCCTTGGCGTAGCAGGTGATCTCCACCTTGTCGCAGGCCTTGGCCTGCCGGCGGTTGGGCTCGTGGCTGATCAGAACCTCCACTCGACGCGTGCGGGGCTCGAGCTGGGTGATCTTCGCCAGCTTCTCCTCGATGTGCGCACGGAATCGATCAGAGACGTTCAGGTGCCGTCCGGTGACGGAAATGTCCACGTGGTCCTCCTTGTGCTCGGGGGGTTGTTGCTCAGTGCTCTACGGCGAATCTCGGCACCACCTCCGCACAATCGGGGCTCATGCACTGACGCTAGTCGGCCACCCGATGGGCCACAAGGGCGGGGGTCACACGGCGCGGGGTGGCGGCCACCGCGGCGGCGACGACGTGGTCCGCGCCCACGGCGCGAAGCGCCCGTGCGGCCTCCGCCATCGTCGCTCCGGTGGTCACGACGTCGTCGACGAGCACACACGTCGATCCCCTGACGACCTCGCGCCAACGCCGCGAGACCTCGATCGCGCCGGCGAGGTTCGCCGCCCGTGCACCCCGGTCGAGGCGGGCCTGGTCGGCCACCCGCCTGGTGTGCCGCAGGGCTGGCGCGAGGTGGATGCCGGGTGGGCCACCACGCGCACCGGCCCGGGCGAGGTCCCCGACCGGGTCGTCGCCCCGCCGCCGCCGCGAGGAGCGCGCCGTCGGAAGGGGCACGAGCAGCACGGGCTCGCCCCGCGAGACGTGGTGACGCAGGGTGGGGTCGGCTGCGAAGGCCGTCGTCAGGGCTGACGCGAGCAGCTGGGCGAGGGCCGGGCGCAGGTCACGTCTCTCCTCGTCCTTGTAGGCGGTCACGGCCATCCGCAGCGGCCCGTCGAACGGCGCCGCCGCCCAGCAGGCCGGCATCACGGCCGGTGCCGGATCGAGGGTGACGAGCGCGGGCCACCCCTCGGATGCCGTGCGCAGGGTTTGCGTGCAGGCTCGGCAGAGCGGTGGGCCGGGTCGGTGGCAGGCCGCGCACCGGGACGGCAGCACGAGCTCACCGGCCGCGGCCGCTGCGCCCACCACCCGTTCCCAGAGCCTGTCCCCCATGGCACCCCCTGCGCCCCAGCATGACCCGACACCACGTGCTGGCGCCGGTCGAGATCGCCCCCTGTGGACGGTCGGGTCAGCCGGACGCGACGGCGAGGTCGGTCGCCGGGCCGCTGTCGACCCACTGGGACCCAGCACGGCCGAGCAGGCGGCCGGTGGACGTGGTGACCCACAGGGCACGCTCGCCGCCCGTGGAGGTGATGGCCACGGCATCCGGGGCGGCCGTCAGGGCCCGCACGCCTCCGCCGACGGTGACGATGACCGGCTGGAGCATGCTGCCCTCGAGGACCCCGAGAGCGGTCAGGGTGCGCTCGTCGAGCCAGGCCAGGCTCGTCGCCCTCGACAACGAGGCGCCGAGGCGCAGCGGCGACGCGAGGCGCTGCGGCTGACCGGCGCGCGAGCGAACGACGCCCGTGAGGTCGATGCGCGAGTCGCGGCCGTCGGCCGCCGTGGACAGCACGGCGATGCGGTCGCCGTCGGGGGACACTCGAGCCTCGAGCACCCTGCGCCCGGCGAGCCAGGCCGCCTCGATGGCGACGGCAGCGGCGTCGCCCCCGGCCGGGTCGGATGCCGTGTTGACGACGAACAGTCGCGGCGCGCCGGCACCTCCGGCCCCGACGGCACCCACCCACAGCCACCCCCGGCGGTCGTAGGACGGGCTCCCGACGGCACCGCCGGGCAGCGGCACGACGTAGCGATTGGCATCGCGCCAGCGGGAGATGCCGTCACCGCCCGGGTTGATCGCCGCCACCTCGCTGCCGTCCGCGGACAGGGCCAGTCGGGAGAACCCTGCGGGCACGGCGGGGTAGGCGCGCTGGTCGGCGGGCTCGCGCGGTTCCTGGTCCCCGAGGCTGCTGGGATCGAAGACCGCGACCTCCTCGCCGCGCCGAACCACCGGGGCAGCGAGGGTGACGGGCGGCGGCGGGATGAACCCGATCTCGGCCAACGTGCCGGCTGAACCGTCGAGCGTGAGCAGGTTGACGGGAACGTCGTCGACGGAGAGGGAGACCCTCGTGACCGCCGGGTCCTGGGTGAGCGTGGCGACGAACTGCGCCCACAGGTTCTGCCTCGTCGTCTGGCCGGGCGCCAGCTTGCTCGAGATGAGGTTGACCGTGGCGACCCCTGAGTTGATCGAGACGGCGTCGCCGAGCAGCCGCGCACCAGACGGGACCGCCGTGACGGCAGCACCGTCGAGGTGCTCGGGCAGGGGCAGGATCTGGGCGCGCGCCAGCCGGGTGGCCAGGCGATCGACGGGGAACCATCGCACGTCCGGGATGAGCGCTCGCTGACTCGTCGACACGTAGTGCACGGCGTAGGGGCGCACGAGCCGGTTGACCTCGGTGCTGGCGATCCAGCGGCCGAAACCCTCGGGAAGGGCGGCGATTCTCCACTGCCCGCCCACGGTCTCGAGCTGGAAGTCGGCTGTCACGGTGCTGCCCGGGGCCGCGGCGGTGTGGCGCCCCTCCTCGTCGACGGTGGCGGCGACCTTGGCGGTGATGCGCACGGTCGCGGGGTTGACGAGCACCGTGGCGGGTGGGGCTGCCTCGGCGAGGAGCACGAGCGAGACGTCAGGTTTCCAGGCCTCGCTGACCTGGGCGGTGAGGAAGGCGCGCGCGTTGTCGTAGGCGGCATCGCTGGCCGCGCCCGCGCGCACGAACCCGCGCACGATGCTCTCCTGGCTCTCACCGTCCCGGGGCCCGGGGAAGGTCACCCGCAGGTCGGCGGGGCGACCGCTGCCGACCTCGCGCCCCGGCTCGACGGGCCCTTCGCGCGACAGCCCACCACAGCCGGCGAGCGCCAGCACCACGAGGAGCGCCAGGGCCGCCCGCACGAGCCTGGTCATGGCTCCTCGTTCGGGCTGAGCGGCAGCGG
Source organism: Ornithinibacter sp. (assembly GCF_035443565.1). Classification (NCBI taxonomy): domain Bacteria; kingdom Bacillati; phylum Actinomycetota; class Actinomycetes; order Micrococcales; family Intrasporangiaceae; genus Ornithinibacter; species Ornithinibacter sp. Next base: position 5,332 of record NZ_DAORSO010000146.1, read on the forward strand.
TGAGCCGTGCAGGGTCGCCCCCGCCCGCTGCGGCAGGGTCAGGCGGAACCGTGAGCCGACACCGCGCTCACCCCAGGCCTGGAGCCACCCGTGGTGCAGGCGGGCGTCCTCGAG
>NZ_DAORSO010000147.1:0-5433 GCF_035443565.1 Ornithinibacter sp.
CGGGGCCTCGTCGCCGATCGTCGTCGTGTCGCCGTGGCCGGTGAGCACGACGGTGTCGGCCGGCAGGGTCAACAGGCGCTCACGGATCGAGTCGATGATCGTCGGGAAGTCGCTGAACGAGCGCCCCGTCGCGCCCGGGCCTCCGTTGAACAGCGTGTCCCCGCTGAGCAGCACCCCGAGCGCCGGCGCGTGCAGGCAGCACGCACCGGGCGCGTGGCCCGGGGTGTGCAGCACGGTCAGCTCGACGTCGCCCACGGTGAAGACCTGGCCGTCGGTGAGCTCGCCACCGGGCGGCTCGGTCTGCGACTGGTCCCACAGCACCCGGTCGTCCGGGTGCAGGGATGCCGTGGCACCGGTCGCGCGCACGAGGTCACCGACCGCGTTGACGTGGTCGTTGTGGCCGTGGGTGCAGACGATCGCGACGACCCTGCGCCCACCGACGGCCTCGAGGATGGCGGGTGCGTCGTGCGCGGCGTCGACGACCAGCACGTCGCTGTCGTCACCGACCAGCCACACGTTGTTGTCGACCTCCCACGAGCCCCCGTCGAGCTCGAACACCCCGGAGGTGACCACCCGCTCGACCCGCACGCCACCCGGCGACGGTGCGACCGGCATCCGGCTGTGCGAGCTCACTGGCCCTCACCCATGACGACGACGGAGCGCAGCACCTCGCCACGGTGCATCTTGTCGAAGGCGGCCTCGACGTCGGTGATGCCGATGCGCTCGGTGACGAAGGCGTCGAGGTCGAACCGGCCTTGGCGGTAGAGCTCGACGAGCATCGGGAAGTCGCGCGAGGGCAGGCAGTCGCCGTACCAGCTGGACTTCAGCGAGCCGCCGCGACCGAAGATCTCGATCATCGGCAGGGTGACCTGCTTGTCGGGGGTCGGCACGCCGACGAGCACCACCGTGCCCGCGAGGTCGCGGGCGTAGAAGGCCTGCTCGTAGGTCTCGGGACGGCCGACGGCCTCGACGACGACGTCGGCGCCGTGCCCGCTCGTGAGCGCGCGGATCGCCTCGACGGCATCCTCGGTGCTCGAGTCGACGGTGTGGGTGGCGCCGAAGGCCTTGGCTGCCTCGAGCTTGCGGGCGTCGACGTCGACCGCGATGATCGTCGTCGCTCCGGCGACCTTGGCCCCGGCGATGGCCGCGTTGCCGACCCCGCCGCAGCCGATGACGGCGATCGAGTCGCCGCGGCCGACGCCGCCGGTGTTGACGGCCGCGCCGAAGCCGGCCATGACCCCGCAGCCGAGCAGGCCGACCGCAGCGGCATCCGCCCGGTCGACCTTGGTGCACTGCCCTGCGGCGACGAGGGTCTTGTCGATGAAGGCGCCGATGCCCAGGGCCGGGCTCAGCTCGGTGCCGTCGGTCAGGGTCATCTTCTGCTTGGCGTTGTGGGTGGCGAAGCAGTACCAGGGCTTGCCCTTGAGGCAGGCGCGGCACTGGCCGCAGACGGCCCGCCAGTTGAGGATCACGAAGTCGCCCGGGGCCACCTCGGTGACGCCCTCGCCGACCGCCTCGACCGTGCCGGCGGCCTCGTGCCCGAGCAGGAAGGGGTAGTCGTCGTTGATGCCACCCTCGCGGTAGTGCAGGTCGGTGTGGCAGACCCCGCACGACTCGACCTTGACGACGGCTTCACCCGGCCCGGGGTCGGGAACGACGATGTCGACGAGCTCGACCTCGGCTCCCTTGGATCGGGCGATGACTCCCTTGACGGTCTGTGGCACGGGTACTCCTCGGGTCGGCGACGGTGCTGACGAGCCCTCGCGGGCGCTGGCGTCACGCTAGCCGCCGCTCTCGGATGCCGGTAGGCCGGGTCGGTGGGGTCAACTTCTCCGCCCTCCCTGTGATGACGGAGAAGTGTGTTCGCGGCGGAGACATATGTCCGTCAGCGTGCGACTTCCCCGCCGTCACCGTGATGACGGAGAAGCTCAGGTCAGCTCGACCCGGCGATTGCTGGCACGGGCCAGCGCCGATCGCACCAGGGCGTCCACACGGCGAGGGTGGTCGAGGTCGGCCCAGGTCAACCGGACCACCTCGTAGCCCAGAGCCCGGAGGGCATCCTCGCGACGCTTCTCGGCAGCCAATGCCTCCCGGCCGTCCTTGCCGGCGTACTTCACGAGCCCGTCGAACTCCACGATCACGCGAGAGCCCACGAGGAAGTCGGCGCGGGCCATGACCGTTCCGGCGGCGTCGGTGACTCGCACCTGGCTGCGCGGGGCATGGCCCAGGTCGATCAGCAGCAGCCGGGTCCGGGTCTCGCCGACCGATTCGGCCAAGGGGTCGCACGCGCGCAGCCATCGTTGCGCCCGCAGTCCCCGGCGCGCAGTAGGTGCCAGGTGCCCGATCATCTCGACCACGTCGTCGATCTGGACTCGACCGGTCGCCAGGGCCCGGTCCGCGGCGACCATCACTGGCAGACGGCCCTCTCGGAGCGCAACCTGCGCGAGGGCGACGGCAATCGTGACGCTGCGGCATCCGTCGACATCCACCACGGGCAGTGACGGGTCGGCCGCATGCACGCGAAGGGCTCCCTCACGGCGCACCCTGCGCACCAGTCCGAACAGGTCGACGACGTCATGCGGCACGCCGAACAGTGGGAGCCCATGCACGGCGAGGGCGCTCTGGTGGGTGGCGGCCTCGCCCGGCGCGTTGCCGCGGGTGCGCAGAACGGCCCTGGTCATCAGAGCGAGTTGTTGCTCGGGTGTGGCGCCGGCCCAGTCGGAGGCGACGACGAAAGAGCCGCGTCTTACTCGGCGCAGCACCCCGGCGCGCAGGAGGGCAGCGAGGGCGTGGGGGTCGACGTCGGCGTGGTGGACGTCCTGGCTCGCGATGATGCCGTTGTTGGCGGCTGCCAGGGCGAGGAGTCGGTCGGACATCCCTCGATCCTGCCCGCCCGGCGGGGATCCACGGAGTTGTCCACAGAGCGAAGTGAGAAGTTTCCGACCCGATGCGGGCGGCATCCGAGGTGGGGGAGGTCGGGAACGTCTCCGCCGTCACTGGGACGGCGCAGATCATGGGCCAGGGCGGAGATATACCTTCGCCTCGGCGCCACGAGACCGCCGTCACAGGGGTGGCGGAGAAGAGGCGCGGCAGCCTGACAGGGGTGGCCGAGCAGGGGCATCGCCACCTGATCCGGATGCCGGTCGCGGGCTTCGCGGAATCGGTGCACCCGCCGCGCCGGTAGCCTTACCGGGTGACTCTCAGGCTTTTCGACTCCCTCACGCGCGAGTTGCGTGACTTCGTCCCCGTCGTGCCCGGCAAGGCGGGGATCTACATCTGTGGGCTCACGACCCAGGCACCACCCCACCTCGGCCACGTGCGCTTCGCCGTGGCGTTCGACGTGCTGCGCCGCTGGCTGGCCCGTGGGCACGGCTACGACGTCACGCTCATCCGCAACGTCACCGACATCGACGACAAGATCCTCGCGAAGTCGCTGGAGTCCGGCGAGGCCTGGTACGCGGTGTCCTACCGCAACGAGCTCGAGACCTCTGCTGCGCTCGCGTCGCTCGGAGTGCTGCCCCCGACCTACGAGCCGCGCGCGACCGGGCACGTGCCCGAGATGGTCGAGCTGATGGCGGCCCTCGTCGAGCGGGGTCACGCCTACGCAGCCGCCGACGGCAGCGGCGACGTGTACTTCGACGTGCGCAGCTGGTCGGACTACGGCGCGCTGACCCACCAGAAGGTCGACGACATGGTCGACGCCGAGGATGCCGACCCGCGCGGCAAGCGCGACCCCCGTGACTTCGCGCTGTGGAAGGGTCACAAGGCCGACGAGCCCCCGACCGCGTCGTGGCCGACCCCGTTCGGCCCGGGCCGCCCGGGCTGGCACCTCGAGTGCTCGGCGATGGCCCGCAAGTACCTCGGTGACACCTTCGACATCCACGGTGGTGGCGTCGACCTGCGGTTCCCGCACCACGAGAACGAGCTCGCCCAGTCGCGCGCGGCCGGTCTCGGCTTCGCCAACTACTGGCTGCACAACGCCTGGGTGACGCTGCACGGCGAGAAGATGAGCAAGTCGCTCGGCAACTCGTTGCGGGTCAGCGAGGTCGTCAAGGAGCACCGCCCGCTCGCGGTCCGCTACTACCTCACGGCTGCCCACTACCGCTCGACGATCGAGTTCCACGCCGGGTCGCTCGAGGAGTCCGACACGGCGGTCCAGCGGATCGAGGGGTTCCTGCGTCGTGCGCTGCCCGGCATCCTCACGGCCCTGCCGACGGGCGACGAGACGCTGCCCGAGGACTTCCGCGAGGCCATGGACGACGACCTCGGCGTCTCCAGTGCCCTCGCCGCGGTGCACGAGGCCGTCACCACCGGCAACACCGCGCTCGACGACGGTGACCACGAGGATGCCGCTGCCGTCGCCCGCGTCGTCATCGCCATGACCGACGTGCTCGGCGTCAACCCGCTCGACCCCGCGTGGTCCGCCGGTGACTCCTCGGCGGCGGATGCCCTCGCGAGCCTTGACTCACTCGTCAAGGAACGCCTCTCGGCCCGGGCCCACGCCCGTGCCGCTCGTGACTACGACACCGCGGATGCCATCCGCGACGAGCTCGCCGCCGCAGGCATCGCGCTCGAGGACACCGCCGCCGGGGCCCGCTGGTCCTTGGCGCGGGGACGGAGCGAATGACTCATGGCCGGTAACTCCCAGCGCCGCGGCGCGATGCGCAGTTCGAGCAAGAAGGGCCCGCAGGTCGGCTCCGGAGGTCAGCGACGTCGTGGGCTCGAGGGCAAGGGCCCGACGCCCAAGGCGGCCGACCGCCCGAACCACAAGGCACACAAGATGGCCAAGGCGGCGGACCGCCGCAGTGGCGCAACGGGTGGGCGCACGAGCACGCGCAAGAACAAGGCGAGCAGCGAGATGGTCGCCGGGCGCAACTCGGTGCTCGAGGCCCTGCGCGCCGAGGTGCCCGTCACGACGATGTACGTCGCCGGACGGATCGACTCCGACGACCGGGTCCGTGAGGCGCTCAAGCTCGCCACCGAGCGCTCCATCCCCGTGCTCGAGACCCCTCGCGGAGAACTCGACCGCCTCACCGACGGAGCGGTGCACCAGGGCCTGGCCCTTCAGGTGCCGCCCTACGAGTACGCCCACCCCAGCGACCTCATCGATCCCGAGGCCCCCGGCATCCCGCTCGTCGTCGCGCTCGACGGCATCACCGACCCGCGCAACCTCGGTGCGATCGTGCGTTCGGTCGCGGCCTTCGGTGGGCACGGTGTCGTCGTGCCCAGCCGGCGCTCGGTGGGCATGACGGCCTCCGCGTGGAAGACCTCCGCCGGAGCGGCAGCCCGCATCCCGGTCGCCCAGGCCACCAACCTGACCCGGGCTCTCGAGGACTACCGCAAGGCCGGCTTCTTCGTCATCGGCCTCGACATGGACGGCGACGTCGAGCTGCCCGACATGGAGCTCGCGTCGGAGCCGATCGTCATCGTCGT
>NZ_DAORSO010000148.1:0-5305 GCF_035443565.1 Ornithinibacter sp.
AACCCCGTCGTCCTCGGGGTGTTCCACCCGACGTTCCTGTACGAGATGATCTGGCTCGTCATCCTCGCGGTGGCGCTGCTCGTCATCGACAAGCGGCGTGCGCTGGCCCCGGGGCAGCTCGCCGGGCTGTACGTCGCGGGGTACCCCGTGGGCCGCATCGTCATCGAGTTCATGCGCACCGACAAGGCCGAGATCATCCTCGGGGTGCGGCTCAACGTCTGGACGAGCATCATCGTCTTCGCCCTAGGGGTGTGGATCTACTGGTTCACCGGTCGCCGCGCCGAGCGCAACGCTGTCCCGCAGAGCGAACCCGAATCCCGGAATGTGGGATAGCGAAACTCAAATCGCGAGACCGCGCCGCCGGGCGATAGTCTTCCGGCACGTGGCCAGAGCCGTCCGCGCTGACCTTGCCGTGCCCGGCCCCTCGAGGGCCCACGACTGAAGAGGACGGTGATGCGACGTGACCGTCGCCCGCTTCTCCGCCCAGCCCACCGACACGGGCCTGTACCGCCGCGAGCACGAGCACGATGCCTGCGGTGTGGCCCTCGTGGCGACGATGCGGGGCAGTGCCGGCCACGACATCGTCGCGCACGCCCTCGACGCGCTGCGCAACCTCGACCACCGCGGTGCCACCGGCGCCGACCCGTTGGTGGGTGACGGCGCCGGCATCCTCACCCAGGTCCCCGACGCGTTCTTCCGCGCGGTCCTGGATGCCGACCTCCCCGAGGCCGGCGCCTACGCCGTCGGCATGGCCTACCTGCCCCAGGACGACGACGAGCGCGCCCTGGCCGAGCAGCGGATCGCCGACATCGCGGTGGACGAGGGCCTTCGCGTCATCGCCTGGCGTGACGTGCCCGTGACCCCCGACCTCGTCGGCCAGTCCGCCCGCGAGTGCATGCCGGTCTTCCGTCAGCTGTTCGTCACCTCCGAGCAGGGGCTTCGCGGCATCGAGCTCGACCGCGTGGCCTTCTGCCTGCGCAAGCGCGCCGAGCACGAGGCCGAGGTCTACTTCCCGTCCCTGTCGGCCCGCACGGTCGTCTACAAGGGCATGCTCACCACCGGTCAGCTCGAGCCGTTCTTCCCCGACCTGTCCGACGAGCGCTTCGCCTCCGAGCTGGCTCTCGTGCACTCGCGCTTCTCCACGAACACCTTCCCGAGCTGGCCGCTCGCGCACCCCTACCGGTTGATCGCGCACAACGGTGAGATCAACACCGTCAAGGGCAACCGCAACTGGATGCGGGCGCGCGAGAGCCAGATCAGCTCGACCGTCATCCCCGGCGACATCGAGCGGGTCTTCCCGATCTGCACCCCCGGGGCCTCCGACTCGGCGACGTTCGACGAGGTCCTCGAGCTGCTCCACCTCGGGGGCCGGTCGCTGCCGCACGCCGTGCTCATGATGATCCCCGAGGCGTGGGAGAACCACGAGTCGATGGACCCCGCGCGGCGCGCCTTCTACGAGTTCCACTCCACGTTCATGGAGCCGTGGGACGGCCCGGCCTGCGTCACCTTCACCGACGGCACCCTCATCGGTGCGGTGCTCGACCGCAACGGCCTGCGTCCGGGCCGCTACTGGGTCACCGACGACGGGCTCGTCGTGCTCGCCTCCGAGGCAGGCGTCCTGGACATCGAGCCCGAGCGGGTGGTGCGCCGTGGGCGGCTGCAGCCGGGCCGGATGTTCCTCGTCGACACCGCGGCGGGCCGCATCATCAGCGACGAGGAGGTCAAGTCGGGCCTGGCGGGCGAACACCCCTATGAGGAGTGGCTGCACGCGGGCCTGCTCGAGCTGTCCGACCTGCCCGAGCGTGAGCACATCATCCACACAGCCGCCTCGGTGGCGAGGCGCCAGCGCACCTTCGGCTACACCGAGGAAGAGCTGAAGCTCATCCTCGCGCCGATGGCCTCCGCCGGCCTCGAGGCGCTGGGTTCGATGGGCACCGACACCCCGCTCGCCGTGCTGTCCGACCGGCCGCGACTGGTCTTCGACTACTTCAGCCAGCTCTTCGCACAGGTCACCAACCCCCCGCTCGACGCGATCCGCGAAGAGCTCGTCACCTCGCTCGGGTCCTCGATCGGCCCCGAGGGCAACGTCCTCGACGCCTCCCCGGCGCACGCGCGCCAGGTGGTGCTGCCCTTCCCGGTCATCGACAACGACGAGCTCGCCAAGCTCGTGCACATCAACGCCGACGGTGACCTGCCCGGCTACAGCACCGTGGTCGTCAAGGGCACCTACGACGTCAACGGCGGCGCCGCGGCCCTGCGAGCCCGCCTGCACGAGATCTTCGCCGAGGTGTCCACGGCGATCGGGCAGGGCGCCCGGTTCGTCGTGCTGTCCGACCGCGACTCCGACCGCGACCTGGCGCCCATCCCGTCGCTGCTGCTCACCTCCGCGGTGCACCACCACCTCATCCGCGAGAAGACCCGCACCCAGGTCGGCCTGCTCGTCGAGGCCGGCGACGTGCGCGAGGTGCACCACGTGGCGCTGCTCGTCGGGTTCGGCGCAGCCGCGATCAACCCCTACCTCGCCATGGAGACCGTCGAGGACATGGTCCGCAGCGGAGCCATCACCGCGGTCACCGAGGAGAAGGCCGTCGCCAACCTCATCAAGGCCCTGGGCAAGGGGGTCCTCAAGGTGATGTCCAAGATGGGTATCTCGACCGTCGCCTCCTACCGCGGTGCCCAGGTCTTCGAGGCCATCGGGCTCTCCCAGGACCTCGTCGACGAGTTCTTCACCGGCACCGTCAGCCAGCTCGGGGGGGTCGACCTCGACGTCATCGCCGCCGAGACCGCGGCGCGCCACGCCATGGCCTACCCGCCCGACGGCATCCGCCAGGCCCACCGCAAGCTGCTCGTCGGTGGTGAGTACCAGTGGCGCCGCGAGGGTGAGCCGCACCTGTTCGACCCCGAGACCGTCTTCCGGCTCCAGCACGCCACCCGGGCCCGTCGCTACGACGTCTTCAAGCAGTACACCCGTCGCATCGACGAGCAGGCCGGGCGCCTGATGACCCTGCGCGGCCTCTTCGAGCTCGGGGGAGCGCAGCCGCGCCCGCCCGTGCCGATCGAGGAGGTCGAATCCGTCGCCGAGATCGTCAAGCGCTTCAACACCGGTGCGATGAGCTACGGCTCGATCAGCATGGAGGCGCACGAGACCCTGGCCATCGCGATGAACCGGCTCAAGGCCCGCTCGAACACGGGTGAAGGCGGCGAGGACCCCGAGCGACTGATGGACCCGCAGCGGCGCTCGGCCATCAAGCAGGTCGCCTCAGGCCGCTTCGGCGTCACCTCGCTGTACCTGACCCACGCCGACGACATCCAGATCAAGATGGCCCAGGGTGCCAAGCCCGGCGAGGGCGGGCAGCTGCCCGGTCCCAAGGTCTACCCGTGGATCGCCAAGACACGGCACTCGACGCCGGGCGTCGGCCTGATCAGCCCGCCGCCGCACCACGACATCTACTCCATCGAGGACCTCGCGCAGCTCATCCACGACCTGAAGAACGCGAACCCGCAGGCCCGCATCCACGTCAAGCTCGTCTCCGAGGTCGGCGTCGGCACGGTCGCGGCCGGCGTCAGCAAGGCACACGCCGACGTCGTCCTCATCTCCGGCCACGACGGCGGCACCGGCGCCAGCCCGCTGACCAGCCTCAAGCACGCCGGCGGTCCGTGGGAGCTCGGCCTGGCCGAGACCCAGCAGACGCTGGTTCTCAACGGTCTGCGCGACCGCATCGTCGTGCAGGTCGACGGTCAGATCAAGACCGGTCGGGACGTCGTCATCGCCGCCCTGCTCGGTGCCGAGGAGTTCGGCTTCGCCACGGCGCCGCTCGTGGTCTCGGGGTGCATCCTCATGCGGGTGTGCCACCTGGACACCTGTCCGGTCGGAATCGCCACCCAGAACCCCGAGCTGCGCGCCCGCTTCTCCGGCCAGCCGGAGTTCGTCGAGACCTTCTTCGAGTACATCGCCGAGGAGGTCCGCGAGCACCTCGCGGCGCTGGGCTTCCGCAGCATCGAGGAAGCCATCGGGCAGGTCCAGTACATCGACGCCTCCAAGGCGATCAACCACTGGAAGGCCTCCGGCCTGGACCTCGCCCCGATCCTGGCGCGCGTGGAGAGCCCGGACGGCTCCGGCATCCGACACACCATCGGGCAGGACCACGGCCTCGAGAAGGCACTGGACCACGAGCTCATCGCGGCGTCGCGCGACGCCATCGACAACGGCGCCCCGGTGACCGCCCGGTTCCGCATCCGCAACGTCAACCGCACCGTCGGCACGATGCTCGGGCACGAGGTGACCAAGGCGCACCCGAACGGGCTGCCCGACGGCACCATCGACCTCACCCTGACCGGCTCGGCCGGCCAGAGCCTCGGGGCCTTCCTGCCCGCCGGAATCACCCTGCGCCTCGAGGGCGACGCCAACGACTACGTCGGCAAGGGGCTCTCCGGTGGGCGCGTCATCGTCCGCCCGGCACCGGCATCCGCCCTCGTCGCCGAGGACAACGTCATCGGCGGCAACGTCATCGGCTACGGCGCGACCTCGGGTGAGCTCTTCCTGCGCGGACGGGTCGGTGAACGCTTCTGCGTGCGCAACTCGGGTGCGACCGCGGTCGTCGAGGGCGTGGGTGACCACGGCCTCGAGTACATGACCGGCGGCACCGCGCTCATCCTCGGGCCCACCGGGCGCAACGTCGCCGCCGGCATGTCCGGTGGCGTCGCCTACGTGCTCGACCTCGACCCGGCCCACGTCAACCGTGAGCTCGTCGACCTCGGGCCGCTGCGCGCCGAGGACGAACTCGTCGTGCACGACCTGCTCGAGCGCCACCACCGGTGGACCGACTCAGCGGTCGCAGCCCGACTCCTCGCCGACTGGGACTCCGCCCGCTCGGCATTCACCCTGGTCCTTCCTCGCTCCTACCAGCGCGTCCTCGACGTGCGGGCCAAGGCGGCGGCGGAAGGGCTGGACCCCGACGGCACCCAGGTGTGGGAGCGGATCATGGAGGCCTCCCGTGGCTGACCCCCAAGGTTTCTTGCGCACGCGTGAGCGTGAACTGCCGCGACGTCGCCCCGTTCCGGTCCGGATCAAGGACTGGAAGGAGGTCTACGAGGAGCAGCCGGTGCCCGAGCTGCAGCGGCAGGCCGGGCGCTGCATGGACTGCGGCATCCCGTTCTGCCACAGCGGCTGCCCGCTCGGCAACCTCATCCCGGAGTGGAACGACCTCGCGTGGAAGGGGGAGTGGCGCCAGGCCATCGACCGCCTCCACGCGACGAACAACTTCCCCGAGTTCACCGGTCGGCTCTGCCCGGCGCCGTGTGAAGC
>NZ_DAORSO010000149.1:0-5293 GCF_035443565.1 Ornithinibacter sp.
CCCCAGCAGGAGGCCGACGCCGCGGTGCTGGCCAGCACCGCCACCGGCTCACCCATGCGCATCGACGACGAGACGCGCGGCATCCCCCTCGTCTCGAGCGCACCCGGCGCCTACGCCGGCGAGCTGAACACCCCTCGCGGCTGCTACATCTGCCACGCCGACTACACCCTCGTCGACGCGTTCTACCACTGGCTCTGCCCGGCCTGCGCCGCCATGTCGCACGCCAAGCGTGATCAGCGCACCGACCTCACCGGCCGCCGCGCCCTGCTCACCGGGGGGCGCGCCAAGATCGGCATGTACATCGCGCTCATGCTCCTGCGCGACGGGGCGCACCTGACGATCACGACCCGCTTCCCGCGCGATGCCGTGCGCCGCTTCACCGAGCTCGCCGACAGCCCGGAGTGGATCGACCGGCTGAAGATCGTCGGCATCGACCTGCGCGACCCCACCCAGGTCATCGCCCTCGCCGACGACGTCGCCGCCGCCGGGCCGCTCGACATCCTCATCAACAACGCCGCGCAGACCGTGCGCCGCAGCCCCGGCTCCTACTCCCACCTCGTTCACGGCGAGAACGAACCGCTCGACACCCACGGGCCCATGCCCGAGCTCGTCACCTTCGACCGGATCAGCGAGGCCCACCCCGCAGCCCTGCTCGGCAGCCTCGCGAAGCACCCCGTCCCCCACGCCGCCCTCGACGCCGCGTCGATGACCAAGCTCGCCCTGCGCGCCGGTCAGGCCAGCCTCGAGGCCCACGTCGCCGGCACGGCCATCGACGCCGGCGGGCTGCTGCCCGACCTCCAGCGCACCAACTCGTGGACCCAGACCGTCTCCGAGGTCGACCCGCTCGAACTGCTCGAGGTGCAGCTCTGCAACTCGACCGCGCCGTTCCTGCTGGTCTCGCGGCTGCGGCCGTCGCTGGCGGCCTCGCCCGCTCGACGCACCTACGTCGTCAACGTGTCGGCGATGGAGGGCCAGTTCTCGCGGCGCTACAAGGGCGCGGGTCACCCCCACACGAACATGGCCAAGGCCGCCCTGAACATGCTGACCCGCACCAGCGCCGCCGAGATGCTCGAGACCGACGGCATCCTCATGACCGCCGTCGACACCGGGTGGATCACCGACGAACGCCCACACGACGAGAAGTTGCGGATCGCCGCCGAGGGCTGGCACGCACCCCTGGACCTCGTCGACGGCGCCGCCCGCGTGTACGACCCGATCGTGCGCGGCGAGGCCGGCGAGGACCTCCACGGCGTCTTCCTCAAGAACTTCGCCCCCCACCCCTGGTGATCGCCGCCACCCGCCATCGACCTCCCCGGAGACACCCGTGAGCACCCAGCAAACCGAATCCGTCACCGTCCGAACCCTGCTCGTCATCCCCGTCGAGGTCGCCGGTCGCCTCGCCGTCTCCGTCGCCGTCGCCGACCACCTCGCCGAGCAGGCGGCGAGCACCGAGTCGGTGACGCTCACGGCATCCGACGGCAGCGCGGTGCCCCATCGCGAGGTGCCGCTCGACCGCGGCATGCGGCTGCACGTCATCGACGCCCCGCAGGGCGAGGTCACGCTGACCTACGACGCGACGGTCGCGGTGGCGGGAGCAGCTACCCCCGAGCAGGTCAGCGACGCCGACGCGTTCACCTACGTGCTGCCCAGCCGCTACTGCCCGAGCGACCGACTCAGCGGGCTCGCGAGCGCCGAGTTCGGGCACATCGAGTCGGATGCCGAGCGCGCTCGCCGGATCGTGTCGTGGGTGCACGACCGCCTCAGCTACACGCCGGGCAGCACGGTCGCGACCGACGACGCCCTCACCCCCCTGCTCGGCGGCCGCGGGGTGTGCCGCGACTATGCCCACCTCGTCGTCGCGCTGGCACGCGCGGTGGGGATGCCGGCGAGGTACGTCTCGGTGTACGCGCCGGGTCTGTCGCCGATGGACGCGCACGCCGTCGCCGAGATCGCCGTCGACGGGCAGTGGTTCCTGTTCGACGCGACCCGGCTCGCCCCACGTCGCTCGATGGTGCGCATCGGGACGGGCAGGGATGCCGCTGACGTCGCCATCCTCAGCAGCCTCGGCGGCGCGAGCGGGCCGACGACGTTCGAGGTCACCGCGACGGCTGCGCCCGGGCTGCCCACCGAGGACCCCGAGGAACTCGTCACCCTGGCCTGACGCCCGCTGTCAGGGCGCTGCGTAGCGCTGCCGCGCAGCCTCGCCCGAGGTTCCGATGGCCTCTCCGACCTCGCGCCAGGAGAGATGCGCTTCTCGAGCGGCACGGACGGCCTCTGCGAGCTCCTTCTCGGCGGCTGCCCGGCGAAAGGCAGCGAGCTTGATCGCCATCAGCGGGGGCACGGGCGCGTCAAAGTCGCCCTCCGCGGGCTCGTAATTCTCGAAGGCGTCAGCGAGCTCATCCGCATGGGCGATGAGATCGGTCAAGGAACGTCGCACGAAAATCACCTCAGATACTTGGCTCGCGCTGGGCGCATGGCGTGTGCGATGGCCAGTTCGCCACCCCACCAGGTGACAACGCCGACCTCGATCAGGACACCCGTCTGGTCTGGGCCGATGAACATCACCATGGAATCTGACTGATGGACGCTGCCGACAGGGAACCGCAGCGCGTGGAGCATGTCGGCCTCAGCCACCCCGTGGCGATGAGCGGACTGCAGGATGATGGGCTCGATCGAGTCACTCTGCACGCGCGACGAGCCTCCATCCCACAAGGTTACTTGGCACAAGTTTTCTTGCCAAGGGGTCCCGCGCCCTCCCCGCAGACGTCACGACTCACCCCTGAGCAGAACCTAGCCCTCACCTCCGACGACCCCGGGTAGGCCCAGCCCTTGACCGCCTTCAGGCGCTCTCATCCTTCTTCTCCACGGGCCGCCTGAGCCAGAGGACGGAGACCGTGAGACACACGATGCCGATGGCGGCAACCCTCAAGGTCAACCAGCTCGCCGTGCCGGTGATGACGTCGTAGATCGCGAAACCCGTGAAGAGGGGACCCACAAAACCCACCGCGCCAAAGAACTTGGGCGCCGTGGGGAACACGTCCCAGTCCCAGAGCGACTTCCGCGGCCTGTCCCGGTAGCGAATCCTGCGCGGGCTGTGCCTGCCCGGTTCACGTCGGCCGAGCACGTGGATCAGACGGCGAGGGGGGTCGTCAGGGCGCCGGTGCAGTGGTAGACATCCGGGCGCCCCGGCCACACCTGGGTGCCTTGGTGCATGTTCTCGTCGAGCTCGTTGCGCCAGGCGCCGTTCTCGTCGATGAAGTAGCGGGCCGCGTGGTCCCACAGCCGCCGGTACCAGCCCTCCCAGTGCTGGTCGCCGGTGCGGCGCAGCAGGTACGCCGCCGCCTGGATGCCCTCGCAGACCGGCCAGTGCAGCCGCACGTCGGCCACGGCGTCGCCCTCCCAGTCGACGGTGTAGACCAGCCCGGGACGGCCGTCGACCTCCCAGCCGCCGTCGAGTGCCCGTCGGGTCAGCCCGTCTGCCGCCTCCACCAGCCACGACGGCGACTCCACGAGCGGTGACTCGTCGAGCTGGAGCAGGAAGCGGGCCCACTCCAGCGAGTGCCCGAACGTCGCGCCGTACGGCCGGAACGGGTGGTTCGGCTCATCGATGTTGTAGTCGGGCAGCACCTGCCAGTCAGCGGTGAAGTGCTCGGGCAGCAGCCAGTCCTGCTCCCGCGCAGCGACGTTGATCAAGCGGTCGGCGATGGCCAACCCGCGACGGTGCCACACGGCATCCCCCGTCGCCGTTCCCATCGCGAGGAACGCCTCGAGGCCGTGCATGTTGGCGTTGGCTCCGCGGTAGTCCTCGCAGTCCGTCCAGTCGGGAGCGAAGGACTCGAGCAGGGTCTGCGTCGACTCGTCCCACAGCCGCGTGTCGATGACCTCGATGACCTGTTCCAGCAGCCCGGCCGCCAGCGGGTGCCCGACCATGAGCGCGTTGGCCGACGCCAGCCCGACGTGCACGTGGTCGTACGTCGCCTTGCGGGTCACGGTGCCCGGCTCGGTGAACCAGCCGCCGTACTCGGTATCGGCGTGCAGCCCGACGAGCGACTCCATGGCGTGGTCGAGCAGCTCGCCGGAACCGGGGATGCCGTGGCGAACCCCGATCGACGAGGCGTACGCCATCCGGGCGGTGAGGAAGAGCTGCGGCGGGCGTCCCGGCATCGGCGAGCCGTCGGCATCCTGGTAGGCGAAGCCGCCGCCGGGCAGGATCGAGGGCAGCGCGAAGGTCAGCACGTCGGCGAATCGGGCGCGCAGCCACTCGCGGTGGCCGGGGGTGTCCAGCCAGGACGGGGCGGGGGACACGGCGGCGGCGTCAGCAGTGGAAGCGGCGGGGTCAGTCATCGGACTCGAGCTCCAGTCGGTAGGTCAGCGTGTGCGACTCCCCCGGGGCGAGGGTCACGGCGTTCTCGAAGACGTTGGCGGCCTCGATGCAGACGAACTGGCTCCAGTCGTCGTCGCCGATGTCGGCCACTTCGCGGGCCTTGGCGTCCCACGGGTTCCAGATGACGAGGTTGCCCGCGCCCTCGGTGCGCACGATGAGGCGGCGCTCCAGCCCCGGGTCGTGCAGCATCACCGGCCCGCTGCTGCGGAACACCGAGTCGGTCTCACCGGCGAACTCGAGGATGCCGTGGTGCACCTTCTCCGTGCCCGTCACCTTGTCGAAGTAGGCGGCGCCGTCCAGGCCCTCGACGGCGATCTCGCGCACGTCGCCGACGGCGAGGTAGGTGTGCAGCGCTTCCTCGATCTCGAAGGGCGCTGGCCCGGTGTTGGTCGTCGTCAACGACACGACGAGGGTGGCGCCGAAGCGCGAGCGAAGCTCCACGGCATACGGCTGCGGGAAGTGCGGCGACGTGGCGTCGTCGGAGGTCAGGCGGTGCACGAAGGTGACCTCGCCGGTGGCTGCGTCCTCGCTGCGGTCGACGAGTGTCCACGGCGCCGTGCGGGCGAACCCGTGCGCCGGCTCCATGCCCGGACGCTGCCCGGCGCCGAACCACGGCCAGCACACCGGGATCCCGGCGCGGATCGACCGCCCCTGCGCCAGACGCACGGCGCTGCTCACGTAGAGCGCCGGCGCCGCCCCCCGCGGTGCCCACCGGGTGACCTGGGCGCCCTGGTCGTGGATCTCCCCGGTGCACGCGGAGGTGTCGACGACGTGCGGCGGCGGCAGTGCGGCATCCATGGGTGCAAACCTAGCGCCGCGACGAGGCCGGCCGCCCATGACTGGACGACCGGCCCCGGATGCCGTGGCGTTGGCGCTCAGACCTCGGCGCGGTCGCGCTCGGCGTCGCTC
>NZ_DAORSO010000150.1:0-1835 GCF_035443565.1 Ornithinibacter sp.
GCAGCTTCCGGGAGGCCTACGGTGAGACGCCCTACGCGCACCTGATGACCCGCCGTGTCGAGCGGGCGGCCTGGCTGCTGCGGCAGGGGGGCCTGTCGATCACCGAGGTGTGCATGGAGGTGGGGTGCACCTCGCTCGGCTCGTTCAGTTCACGGTTCACCGAGCTCATGGGGGAGACCCCGAGCGCGTACCGGGCACGGTCGCACGACGAGCGCGCCGGCATCCCCGCGTGCGTCGCCAAGCAGGTCGACCGGCCCACCCGGAACCGCTCAGGATCGGAGAAGCGCGCGGTCGGCCCCGGTGCCTAACCTCGACGGCATGGACACCACGACGTCTCCCACGACACCAAACGCCTCCGCCACCGCGTCCCTCGCCGTCGCCAACTGCTTCCTCGTCGTCGACGACCACGAGAAGGCGCTGGCGTTCTACCGCGACGTGCTCGGCTTCACCGTCACCAAGGACGTCAGCATGGGCGACTTCCGGTGGCTCAGCGTGGCGCCTCCGACGCAGCCCGAGCTCGAGATCACCATCCAGTCGGTCGGCGGTGGCCCCGGGGTCAGTGAGGAGGACCGTGCCGCGATCGACTCCTTGCTCGCCAAGGGGCTGCTGACGCCGCTCATCTTCCGCTGCGACGACGTCGACGCACTGTTCGAGCACGTGCAGGCGTCCGGCCGGGCCGAGGTGCTCCAGGAACCGGCCGATCAGTTCTACGGCGTGCGTGACTGCGCCTTCCGCGACCCGGCCGGCAACATGCTCCGCTTCAACGCCGCGCTGCCGGCGAAGGGCTGACGCCGAGCGCCCCGGCGCGGGGTCAGGCGTCGGGGTAGCCGTGCGGGTTCTGCGACTGCCAGCGCCAGGTGTCGACGCACATGTCGTCCACGGTGCGGGTCGCGCGCCAGCCGAGCTCGGCCTCGGCGCGGGTGGCGTCGGCGTACGACGCAGCCACGTCACCGGGGCGGCGGTCGACGATCTCGTAGGGCAGGTCGTGACCGCACGCCCGCGAGAAGGCCGCGACGAGCTCGAGCACCGACGTCCCGTGGCCGGTCCCGAGGTTCCACGTCGAGACGGCGTCGTCCACGGCATCCAGCCTGGTGAGCGCGGCGATGTGCCCGGCGGCGAGGTCCTCGACGTGGATGTAGTCGCGCACCCCCGTGCCGTCGGGGGTCGGGTAGTCACCGCCGAAGACCGACAGCTTCTCGCGGCGCCCGACAGCCACCTGGGCCAGGTAGGGCATGAGGTTGTTCGGGATGTCGGACGGGTCCTCGCCGATGGTCCCCGACGCGTGTGCCCCGACCGGGTTGAAGTAGCGCAGCAGGGCGATCCGCCACGTCGGGTCGGAGAAGGCGACGTCGCGCAGGATCTGCTCCTGCATGACCTTGGTCCAGCCGTACGGGTTGGTCGCCGAGGTCGGCAGGTCCTCACGCATCGGCACGGGGGCGTCGGCGCCGTAGACCGTGGCCGAGGACGAGAAGACCAGCTTGGTCACCCCGTGCCGGCGCATGGCGCGCACCAGCGAGAACGTGCTGCCGAGGTTGTTCTCGTAGTACTCCAGCGGCTTGGCCACGCTCTCACCGACCGCCTTGAACCCCGCGAAGTGGATGACGGCGTCGATCCGGTCGTTCGCGAACAGGTGCTCGGTCTTGTCGTGGTCGGTGAGGTCGAACGAGTGCACCTCGAGCGGCTTGCCGGTCAAGGCCTCGAGCCGGCCGACCACCGCGGGTTTGGCGTTGGCGAAGGAGTCGACGACGACGACGTCGTGGCCCGCCGCGACGAGCTGGACGACCGTGTGGGACCCGATGTAGCCGGCACCGCCGGAGACGAGGACGCGCATGGCG
>NZ_DAORSO010000150.1:1935-5241 GCF_035443565.1 Ornithinibacter sp.
AGGACGACGTTCAGCACCCACGACACGAGCGTGATGATGATGGCGCCGAAGATCGCGTCCCAGAAGAAGTTCTCGATGCTGAACGACAGGTCGAGCCAGCCGCTGACCCACTCGGTCAGCTGCAGCATGAATGCGTTGACGACGAAGATGAACAACCCGAGCGTCAACACGATGAACGGCAGCGACAGCAAGTTGGCGATCGGCTTGATGACGGCGTTGACGATGCCGAAGATCACGGCCACGAAGAAGATCGTCCAGAGCTTGGAACCCCAGCCGAGGTCACCTTCCGCGAGGTTGATGCCCGGCAGGACCAGCGCGGCAACCCACAGGGCAACACCGTTGACACCGACACGAATCAGGAAGTTCTTCACGCTGGCAGTCTGACAGGCCGGATGCCGCGTGGGCCGGTTTCGGCGTCAACTCGCCGCGTCGGGTGGCCGCTCGTCAGCCCGGCCTAGAGTGGCTGCCATGAGTGAGGACGTCGTGACGCTGCGATCCGCCCTGGCCAAGCTGCCGGCCTACACCCCGGGCAAGCCCGCCTCCGCCCCGCCGGGAGTCACCGCCTACAAGATCAGCAGCAACGAGAACCCGTTTCCGCCGCTGCCCTCGGTGCTCGGCGCCGTGCAGGATGCCGCGGGCGCGATGAACCGCTACCCCGACATGGGCGTCACCGAACTGACTGAGACGCTCGCGGCTCGCCTCGACGTGCCCCCGGAGCGGCTGGCCTTCGGGCCGGGCTCGGTCGGTGTCCTCGGTCAGCTCATCGCCGCGACCTGCGACGCCGGCGACGAGGTCGTCTTCGCCTGGCGGTCCTTCGAGGCCTACCCGATTCTCGTGACCCTGGCCGGGGCGGTGCCGGTGCAGGTTCCCTTGGCGGCTGGTGACCGGCACGACCTCGAGGCGATGGCCGACGCGATCACCGAGCGCACCCGTCTCGTGCTCGTCTGCACGCCGAACAACCCCACCGGCACCACCGTCACCGACGCCGAGCTCGAGTTGTTCCTCGAGCGGGTGCCGCGCGACGTCGTCGTGGTCATCGACGAGGCGTACCTCGAGTTCGTCACCGCGCCCGATGCCCCGGATGCCGTCGCCGTCCACCGCTCGCGGCCCAACGTCGTTGTGTTGCGCACCTTCTCGAAGGCCTATGGCTTGGCTGGGCTGCGGGTCGGGTACGCCGTGGCCCACGAACCGGTGGCCCTGGCGCTGCGACAGACCGCGATCCCGTTCGGGGTGAACTCGTTGGCGCAGGTCGCCGCGGTGGCGTCGCTGACGGCATCCGACGAACTCGAGGTGCGGGTCAAGGAACTCGTGGCCGAACGTGAACGGGTGCTGGCGGCGCTGGCCGAGCAGGGCTGGGAGCTCTCGGACTCGCAGGCGAACTTCGTCTGGTTCGGCCTCGGTGACGACACGCCGGCCTTCGCGGCGGCCTGTCAGGATGCCGGGCTGACCGTTCGCCCGTACGGCACTGACGGGGCCCGCGCGACGATCGCCGAACGTGAGGCCAACGACCGGCTCATCGAGGTGGCCAGGGCCTTCCTCGCAGCCCGTCGCGCCTGAGTGGGTGCCTCGTTCGGGGAGCGTGTCGCGCGGGTGACGAACGGTCGGAAGTTCATGACCGGCTTCCTCGCCGTTGCCGCGGCAGGTGGCGCTTTCGGGGCCGTGGTGGCGTTCGGCGCAGCCATCGCCCTGCGCGATCGCGGGGTCGAGGTCACCGGTGAGGTGATCGGCGTGCACACCGCGGGGCGCACCAGTGAGGTGACCGTCACCTTTCCTGATGGCCGCGGTCGGATGGTCGTCGCGGATGTGGGCAACTACCTGTTCGACCCCGAGCCGCAGATCGGCGATCGGCCTCGGCTGATCTACGACCCCGCTGATCCGGAGTGGAACGTCGCGGACGCGAGGCTGGGCCCCGACTTCAGCGCCGGCTGGTTCTTCAGCGTGGGCGCGGTGGTCGCGGCCGCCCTCATCGCCCCGACATGGACGGGCAAGATCGATTGGAACTCGTTGCGCTGAGTCGGCGCGGCTGTGGCCCCCCCAGGGGGTGCGCCCACGAGTCATTGCCCGCGTCAAGGAAGTCCTTGCGGCGGGCAACGACTCCCACAGGCACCCCCGCCCCTACCCCTCTCAGATTCCCCGCTTGATGATTGGTCGGTGTGCTGCCCTCAGCGGTTCCCCTCCCCAGTCGCGCGGGCCTGCCAACCGGCAAAGGGCCATCTCCACATCGCGCGAATCCGGGCGGGCGGCATCCTGGCTGCGCCGCCGGACGTGCAAAAGCCCCGGCAGGATGCCGTTGAGCGTGCGATTCGTGCTCAGCTGGCGCCGCGCTCCGCAGCATTGGTTGTCCAGCGGCGCAGGGCCGCATGTCGGCATTGCCGGTTGGTGGGTCCGCCAGGCAGCGCTCAGGCCCGGCCCGCAGTGCTCAGGCGGGCGGTTGCCCTCCGCAGGCCGTCCACACCAGGGTCGCGACCCGCGAGGCCCAGTTGTCGGGCACCGGGCGGCCCGCGATGTGCACCGAGTACCAGGACCCCGGGTACGACAAGGCCGACCAGGACGTCGCCTTCCCGTTCGGGTTCGGCCTGTCGTACACGACCTTCGAACTGTCCGACCTGTCGGTGAGCACCAGCGGGTCCGTCGCCGACGGCACCTTCGGGGCGCGCGTCAGCGTGACCGTGGCCAACACCGGCGACCGGGACGGGGCCGAGGTCGTGCAGGTCTACGTCGAGGACGTCTTGTCGGAGGTCGCCACCCCGCCGCGTCAGCTGCGCGGCTTCGCCAAGGTCGCCCTCGTCGCGGGGGAGCGCACCCAGGTGAGCATCGACCTCGACCAGCGGGCGTTCTCGTTCTGGTCCGACCGCCACCGCCGGTGGGCCGTCGAGGCCGGGGAGTTCGTCGTGGCCGTCGGGCGGCACTCGCGCGACCTGCCGCTGCGGGCGAGCCTGCACGTCGAGGCGCCGTCGCTGGCCGCACCCCTGACCGCCGCCTCGACCCTCCAGGAGTGGGTGGCCGACCCCGTGGGCGCCGAGCTCCTGGGCGCCGAGATGGCCGCGGCGCCGGGCGCGGGCGCCGGACCCGGTCTGGACGACGACGTCATCGCGATCATCGGCAACTTCCCGATGAAGGCCCTGGCGTCCTTCCCCGGCATGGTCATCGACCGGCCCACCCTGGATCTGCTCAGCGAGCAGTGGGCGGCACGCCAGGGACGGTGACGGCGACGTTCTGCTCGCCCCATGTGGTTCTCTGCGGCCACGTCCCACCGGTACGGTGGTCCCGACATCGGCAGTGACCGCAGCCACACCCAGCATCGCG
>NZ_DAORSO010000151.1:0-2172 GCF_035443565.1 Ornithinibacter sp.
TGGTCGCCGAGCGCTCGAGGGCGTCACGGACCTGGGCGCGCACCGACTCGCGCAGCCCGGCATCCAGCGCGGAGAACGGTTCGTCGAGCAGCACCAGGGACGGGCTCGGCGCCAACGCCCGCGCCAGGGCCACCCGCTGCTGCTGTCCGCCCGACAGCTCGCCGGGGCTGCGGTCCTGGAACCCGTGCAGGCCCACGAGGTCGAGCACCTCGGCGACCCGCGGCGAGCGGCGGCGCTGCGCCCTCGGAAGGCCGAACGCGACGTTGTCCCCGACGCTGAGGTGCGGGAACAGGGCCCCCTCCTGGGGAACCAGCGCGATGCCGCGACGCTCGGGCGCGAGGTGGCGGCCCGGCCCGCTGACGACCGTGTCGCCCACCCGGATCTCGCCGCGGTCGGGCCGCACGAAGCCGGCGACCGCGCGCAACAACGTCGTCTTGCCGCACCCCGACGGGCCGAGCACCGCGGTCACGGAGCCGCTGGGAACCTCCAGGTGCACGCCGCGCAGCACGGCGAGGTCACCCAGGGTGACGTCGAGGTCACGGATCGACAGCGTGTTCATGACTCGCTTCCTCGGTCGTGGGCCGATGCGCGCATCAGCCAGATGGTCGGGAGCACGGCGAGCACGACGAGTGCCAGACCGTAGGGGGCTGCTGCTCCGTAGGCTCCCACACCGGTCTGGGTCCACAGACTGGTGGCCAGGGTGTCGGTGCCGGTGGGGCGCAGGAGCAGGGTCGCGGGAAGTTCCTTCATGCAGGTGAGCAGGACCAGGGCCGCCCCTGCGCTGATGCCTGGCGCTGCCAGCGGCAGGGTGACGCGGCGCAGCACCTCGCCGGGGGTGGCTCCGAGCGAGCGGGCGACCTCTTCGCCGCGCACCGAGCTCTGGGCCACCGAGCTGCGCACGGAGCCCACGGCGGTCGGCAGGAAGAGCACGACGTAGGCCAGGACCAGCAGTGGCGCCTCCTGGTAGGCCCACGGCACCACCCGGACCCCGAGGAAGACCAGGGCGAGCGCCACGACGATTCCGGGCAGGGCGTGCCCGGCGTACGTCACCTGTTCGATGACGGTCGTGAACCGGCCCCGGTGCCGGGCCGCGAGGATGCCGACGGGCACGGCACCCAGCGTGCAGGCCACGGCCCCGAGCAACGACAGCCACGCGGTCGCCGCGATCCCGGCACCCAGACGACCGGCATCCAACCCGGCCGAGAGCCCGGTGGTGAACCAGTAGAGCAACGACGCGATCGGGAAACCGAGCGCCAGCACGACGACGACCCCGGCCCCACCGGCCATCGGCAGGCGCAGGGGTCCGAGCCGCAGCGGCTCTGGCTGGCGGGCGACCCCGGCCCCGATGCGGGCGACGTCGCGGCGGCGAACCCGTGACTCCCCCACGCTGATCGCGACGGTCAGCGCCACGAGCAGCAGGGACAACACGGCGGCCGTCGAGCGGTCGAAACTCGAGCGGTACGCGGTGTAGATCACGCGGGTGAAGACGTCGTAGCGCAGGATCGACACGGCCCCGAAGTCGCTGAGCGTGTACAGCGCGACGAGCAGGCCACCGGCGGCCGCGGAGGGGCGCACCTGGCGCAGGGTGACCTCGCGGAAGGTCTGCCACGGGGTGCGGCCCAGGCTGCGGGCGACCTCTTCCAGGCCCGGGTCTGCGCGACGAAGGGCCGCGAGCACGGGCAGGTAGACGTAGGGGTAGCAGCACAGGGTCAGCACGAGCACGGCCCCGGTGAGACCGGCGATCTGGGGCAGGGCCGAGATCCAGGCAAAGGCCGCGACATAGCTGGGGATCGCCAGCGGGAGCGGAGCCAGAGCAGCGAGGACCCGGCGGCCCGGGACGTCGGTGCGCGCCGCGAGGAAGGCCAGCCCGACGCCGATGGCCACGCTCAGGGCCGTCACGAGGGTGACGAGCAGCAGGCTGCGCCCGACGAGCTCCATCGTGCGCTGGCGCGCGAGGATGTCGACGATCCGGCCCGGCCCGGCCTCGGCCGCGCGCACCACGAGGTAGCCGATCGGGATCAGGGCGATGAGGGCGACCACCACCGACGGTGCGGACAGGTACCACGGGGGTGCGGGGTCCCGGCGGCGCGCCGAAGCCCGGGCCGCCGGTGTGGCGTCCCGGGCCGTCGGTGGCGTCAGCGTGCTCAGGTCAGACCCACCTCGTCGAGCATG
>NZ_DAORSO010000151.1:2272-3672 GCF_035443565.1 Ornithinibacter sp.
CCCGGGCCGTCGGTGGCGTCAGCGTGCTCAGGTCAGACCCACCTCGTCGAGCATGGCCAGCGTCTCCTCCAAGGAGTTCAGGGCGTTGAGGTCGATGGCCAGCCCCTTGAGGTCGGCCAGCGGCACGAGGTCGTGCTTGGTCGACGTGATGCCGGCGACGACCGGGTACTCGGCGGTCTCGTCGGCGAAGTACTGCTGCGCCTCGTCGGAGAGCAGGAAGTCGACGGCCTTGGTCGCGGCCTCGGACTGCTGGCTGCCCGCGAGCACGCCCGCGCCGGCCACGTTGATCAGGGCGCCGGGGTCGTTGGCGTCGAGGAAGTGGATCTTGGCGTTGACGGCGTCCGCGCCCTTCTCGGCCACCCGCTCGTACCAGTAGTAGTGGTTGACCAGGCCCAGGGCGACCTGCCCGGAGTCGACGGCGTCGAGCACGAGGATGTTGTTGTCGTAGGCCTTCGGCTCGTTGGCCTTGAAGGCCTCCAGCCAGGCCTTGGCACCCGCTTCACCCTTGCTGACGCGCAGGGCGGTGACGAACGACTGGAACGAGGCGTTGGTCGGAGCAAATCCCACCTTGCCCTTGTACTTCGGGTCAAGGACCGCGTCGACGGTGGTCATGGAGGTGACTTCCGGCGCCTGGGCGGGGTCGTAGGCGATGACGCGCGCCCGGGCGGACGTGGCGACCCACAGCCCGGCGGGGTCGGCGAAGCCTTCCTGGACCTTCGAGGTCGTGGCCTCGGGCAGCGCCTGGAGGCGACCGGCCTTGGCCAGGGCGCCGAGGGCGCCGGCATCCTGGCTGAAGAAGAGGTCGGCCTTGGTGCCCTCGCCCTCCTCGAGGAGCTGCGCGGCCATCTCGCTCGAACCGCCGTAGCGCACCTGGACGTCGACGCCCGTGGCGGTCTCGAGCTTGTCCAGCAGCGGGCCGACCAGGGTCTCGTTGCGGCCCGAGTAGATGACCAGGGCGTCGTCGGACAACGGCTCCTGCGCCCCGTCTCCGGAGTCCTGGCCACACGCAGCCATCGACAGGGCGAGCAGGGCTGCGGCGCTCAGGGTGAGTGCGCGGCGGGCGATCATGGGGTGCTCCTTGGAACGGGACCAGATGTCGGCATCGTATTAGGTAAGGCTTACCTGCTCCAAACCGTGTTCCGCAGGGCGGAATAGGCTCCCGTCGTGGCCACTCCCTCGAACAGCGCCCACGGCCTGCTGCGCAGCGCCGCCTCGTCGATCCTGCGCTGGCTCAGCCGACGCTCCGCAGGCTCGACCTCAACCCCCTCCACACCGGGCACGGTCCCCGGCACGGTGCCGGGGCCGCGCGGCGGTCAGCCACCGCGCGGCGGGCAGGGCTACCCCGGTGACTACCGAGGCCCGCTGACTCCTCACTACTCCCCCAACCCCGACGGCCGGCC
>NZ_DAORSO010000151.1:3772-5222 GCF_035443565.1 Ornithinibacter sp.
ACCTCGGCAGGTCAGAGGCGGGCAGCCTTCTTGGCCATCGCGGACTTCTTGTTCGCGGCCTGGTTCTTGTGGATGACGCCCTTGCTCGCAGCCTTGTCGAGCTTGATCGAGGCGACCCGCAGGGCCTCCTTGGTGGCGTCGACGTCGCCGGAGTCGGCGGCCTCGCGGAACTTGCGGATGGCCGTCTTGAACTCGGACTTCACTGCCTTGTTGCGCTCGGTCGCTGCGCGGTTGGTCTTGATGCGCTTGAGCTGGGACTTGATGTTCGCCACTGGTGTCGTCTGTGCTTTCTTCTGGGTCGGATGCCGTTAGAGGGCGGCAGTCGCGTGTCGGGACCGGACGTGGGGACATCCGTGGTTGACCCGCGCTGGGTGGTGCTGTCGTGCGCGCACGACCTCAAGCGCGCACGCAAGGGTCAAACTTACCAGCGGTCCCGCAACGGAGCCAAAACGGCGGCGTCAGGCGTGATTGCGCGAGTGCTGCCCGGTGATCGTGAGGACCACGCGCTCCACGGCGTAGACCGGGTCGCGCCCGCCACCCTTGACCTCGAAGTCGGCCGCGGCCAGGGCCTGCAGGCTCACGGCCAGCCCTTCCGCGGTCCAGCCCCCGAGGGCCCGGCGCGCCTTGTCGACCTGCCACGGGGCCATGCCGACGTCGCGCGCCACGTCGGCCGATCGGCCCCGACCGGCAGAACCCACCTTGATGAGCTGGCGCACCTGCTGGGCCAGGACGGCGACGATCGGCACCGGGTCGACCCCGACGGCGATGGCGTGCCGCAGCAGGCGCAAGGCCTCCCCGGTGTCACCGACCATGGTGGCGTCGGCGACCCGGAAACCCGTCGCCTCGACCTTCCCCCCGTGGTAGGTCATGACGACCTTCTCGTCGATGACCCCCGTGGTGTCGTCGACGAGCTGCTGGCAGGCGGCCGCCAGCTCACGCACGTCCTTGCCGACGGCCTCGACGAGCGCGTGCACGGCCTCGGCGGTGGCCTTGCGGCGGGCGCGGCGGAACTCGTGGGCGGCGAAGTCGGCCTTGTCGCGGTCGGTCTTGATGGCCGGTGCGTCGATGACTCTCGCCCCGTTGCCGCGCAGGGTGTCGAGCACCTTCTTGCCCCGCGCGCCCCCCTTGTGGGTGACGACGAGGGTGAGGTCGGGCTCGGGTTCGCCGGAGAGGGCGGCCAGCAGATCGGTCTGGAGGTCGTCGGCGGCCTCGTCGAGGTCGTGGACCACGATGCACTTCGCGCCGCCGAACAGTGACGGGCTCGCGTGGAGCAGGAGCTCGCCGGGGGTGTAGGCCGCGGCATGGAGCCGGATCGTCTCGAGGTCGGGCGCGGTGACCTTGAGGTCGTCGATGGTCTGGGCGAGCCCGCGCTCCGCGAGCACCTGCTCGGGCCCGGCGATGAGGACGTACGGGGGCACCCGGTGGTGCACCGCGACCTCGTCCGTCATGG
>NZ_DAORSO010000152.1:0-5199 GCF_035443565.1 Ornithinibacter sp.
GTGTCCGACCACGACGGGCAGCCACCCGCCGACCTCGTCGCGCAGGTCGCCCGGCTCGAGGACGAGGTCGCGCACCGCGAGTGGACCCTCACCGTCGGGGGGTCAGCCGTGACGACGGCACCGCCCGTCGACTCGGACGAGGCGCGCGGCGCGGCAGCCGACCGGGGCGCCACCATCGTGGAGTTCTTCGAGCACGCCGGCTACCTGTGGACCATCGTCCTCGAGGACGGCCGGCTCGACGTGACCCGGATGGCGTCCGTCGACACCGTGCGCGAGCAGGTCACCCGGCTGCGCCGCGACCTGCGGGCGCGGGCGATGCTGACCCCCGACTCCCCCATGGGTGCCGTGCTCGCGCGCGCCACCGCATCCTCGCTCGCGGCGGTCGACACCACCCTCAACCCGAGCGGGCGAGCCAGCGCCCGCGTCGTCATCATCCCCTCGCGCAGCCTCGCGGCCGTGCCGTGGAGCCTGCTCCCCAGCCTCGCCGGGCGCCCGGTCACGGTCTCGCCCTCCCTCACCCGCTGGGTTCGGGGGGCAACCCGCGGGGAGGCAACAGCGGCAGACCCCACCCGCCTCGCGCCGGTGGCGGCGCTGTACGGCCCGGGGCTCGCGCGGACCGGCCCCGAGATCGACGCCGTGCGGGCCGCCTGGTCAGACGGGGTGACGGGGCCGACGGGGACGCCCACCGTCGCGACGAGCGATGACGTCTTCCGCGCCCTCGACGGGGCCCGGGTCGTGCACCTGGCCGCCCACGGCACCCACGAGGCCCAGAGCCCGCTGTTCTCCTGCGTGCAGATGGCCGACGGGCCGGTGTTCGCTCACGAGTTCCCCCGACCGGTGACCGCGGAACACGTCGCGCTCTCGGCCTGCGACGTCGGGCAGTTCTCCACCCGGGCCGGTGACGAACCGCTCGGGCTGGCCACGGCGCTGCTCTCACTCGGCGCGACGAGTGTGCTCGCGGCCGTCGCTCCGGTCGCCGACCACGTCGCCGCCGACGCCATGGTCGCCTACCACCGGGTGCTGGCCACCGGTGAGGATGCCGCGACCGCGTGGGCGGGGGCCGTTTCGGCCCATCCCGGTGCCGGGGTCTTCTGCCTCTACGGCTCGGACTGGCGGGTGCTCAGATGAACAGGGCCGGCTCGGCGAACAACGCCTCGTAGGGGTCCTCACCAGGGCTCCCCGGCATCCGGATCTGAGCCGGGATGCCGGTCGCGACCGCGCCGGCGGGCACGGGCTTCACGACGACCGAGTTGGCGCCGATCTGCACGTCGTCCCCGATCTCGATGTCGCCGAGCACGCGGGCCCCGGCGCCGATCGTGACCCGGTCCCCCACGGTCGGATGCCGTTTGGTGCCGCGGGCGAGCGAGCGGCCTCCCAGCGTGACCCCGTGGTAGAGCATGACGTCGTCGCCCACGACCGCGGTCGCGCCGATGACGACACCCATGCCGTGGTCGATGAAGAAGCGGCGACCGATCTGCGCACCCGGGTGGATCTCGACCCCGGTGAGGGCTCGGGCGACGGTGGAGAGGATGCGCGCCGCAGGGCGGGCCGCGGGGTTTCGCCACAGGCGGTGAGCCGCCCGGTGGATCCAGATGGCGTGCAGCCCGGGTGAGTTCACGGCGAGGTCGGCGCGCGACTGGGCTGCGGGGTCACGCAGCATCGCGGCGTCGAGGTCTTCCGAGATCATCGCCCGGGCGGCACGGATCCAGCTCATGTCAGTCGACGAGGCCGTCGAACAGGATGGTCGAGAGGTAGCGCTCGCCGAAGCTGGGGATGATGACGACGATCGTCTTTCCGGCGTTCTCGGGGCGCGCGGCGACCTGGGCGGCGGCGGCCAGCGCGGCGCCCGAGGACAGGCCGACGAGCAGGCCCTCCTCGGTGGCGGCCCGACGGGCCCACTGCACGGCCGTGGCGGCGTTGACGTCGATGACCTCGTCGTAGACGGCGGTGTCGAGGACCTCGGGCACGAAGTTGGCGCCGATGCCCTGGATCTTGTGCGGGCCGGGGGTGCCACCGTTGAGGATCGGCGACTCCTCGGGCTCGACGGCGACGATCTGCACGCTGGGCTTGCGCTCCTTGAGCACCTGGCCGACGCCGGTGATGGTGCCGCCCGTGCCGATGCCGGCGATGACGATGTCGACGGCGCCGTCGGTGTCGTTCCAGATCTCCTCGGCCGTGGTGCGGCGGTGGACCTCGGGGTTCGCGGCGTTGGCGAACTGGCGGGCCAGCACGGCGCCTTCGCGCTCGGCGACGATCTCCTCGGCCTTGGCGACCGCGCCCTTCATGCCCAGCGCGGGGTCGGTGAGCACGAGCTCGGCACCGAACGCGCGCAGCAGGGCGCGGCGCTCCTTGCTCATCGACTCGGGCATCGTCAGCACGACGTTGTACCCGCGAGCCGCGCCGACCATGGCGAGCGCGATCCCGGTGTTGCCCGAGGTGCCCTCGACGATCGTGCCGCCGGCCGTGAGCTCACCGCTGGCCTCGGCGGCATCGATGATGGCCACGCCGATGCGGTCCTTGACCGAGGCACCCGGGTTCTGGAACTCCAGCTTCGCGGCGACGGTCACGCCCTCCGCGGCGTCGATGATCCGGTTGATCCGAACGAGCGGGGTGTTGCCGACGGCCTGGGTGACGTCATCGAGGATGGGCATGCGAGATCTCCAATGCGAACGGGGTGTGAAGACTGCAACCTCCGGGCTGCTTATGCGTATTCCAACAGAGCGTTATCAGCAGTCACAAGACGGTCTCGTGAGGGCGCGAACGGGCATCCAACGAGGCTTGACGCCTGTCACAGGTCAGGTGAGCAAGCGCTTACCGCAGATAGGCTGCGCCCATGTCTGCCGTCCTCGCCTCCATGCCGGCGCACCTCGTGGCCAGCGGCATCGTGCCCACGCCCGACGACCGCTTCGGTGGCTTCAGCGCCATCCAGGGCGTCGCGCTCGCCCTGTGCTTCGTCATCCCGCTCATCGGGTGGGCGCTGCTGTTCCGCCAGCTCGGCCGGTTCGTCGCGCTCTACCGCCTCGGGCAGCCGGATGCCGGCCGCACCGGTTCGCCGGGCACGCGCACGTGGACGTTGGCGAAGGAGTTCCTCGGCCACACCCGGATGTCCCGGCTGAAGGTCGTCGCGGTGGCGCACTGGTTCACCGCCTTGGCGTTCCTCATCCTCTTCACCACGCTGGTCAACGCGTTCTTCCAGCTCGTGCAGCCCGACTACCGGCTGCCGATCATCGGTCACTTCCCGCCGTTCGAGTGGCTCGTCGAGGTGTTCGCGTGGGCGGGGCTCATCGGCATCGCCGTGCTCATCGCCATCCGGCAGAAGAACCACCCGCGCTCGGCGGCCGGTGAGGGTGGGCGGCGCTCGCGCTTCTTCGGCTCGACCTTCTGGCAGGCCTACTACGTCGAGGCCACGATCTTCTTCGTCACGATCTGCATCCTGCTGCTGCGCGGGTTGGAGTCGGCGATGGTGTCGCGCCTGGAGCCGGAGACCTCGTTGGCCCTGCACTTCCCGCTCACCGGGTGGATGTCCGGGCTCTTCTCCGGGGTGTCGCTGCCCGGGCTGGCCACGTGGGTCTACGTCGTCGCGACGATCAAGATCCTCATCTCGTTCGCGTGGATGATCACCATCTCGCTCCAGCCGACGATGGGTGTCGCCTGGCACCGCTTCCTCGCGTTCCCGAACATCTGGTTCAAG
This sequence comes from Ornithinibacter sp., assembly GCF_035443565.1. Lineage (NCBI taxonomy): Bacteria > Bacillati > Actinomycetota > Actinomycetes > Micrococcales > Intrasporangiaceae > Ornithinibacter > Ornithinibacter sp. The sequence goes on from NZ_DAORSO010000152.1 coordinate 3,692, forward strand.
CGCGAGGCCTCCGGGCGCACCGCCCTTGGTGCCGCCAAGCCGCTGACGATCGGCGGCAAGCCCTTCGACATGGAGGCCATGGAGGAGCTCGAGGAGGGTGACACCCTCGGCGTCGGCAAGGTCGAGGACTTCACCTGGAAGGGCCTGCTCGACTTCTCGACGTGCACCGAGTGCGGCCGCTGCCAGTCGCAGTGCCCCGCCTGGAACACCGACAAGCCGCTGTCGCCGAAGCTGCTCATGATGACCCTGCGCGACCACGCAGACGCCAAGGCTCCGTTCCTCAAGGCCGCCAAGGCGGGGGCGACGGTCGGTGCGCCGGGGGCGGGAGCCGGCGCGACGGCATCCGAGGGGTCGGTCATCGACTGGGCGTCCATGGCGCTCGTCGGCGAGACCGGGTACACCGCCGACTCGCCGCTGTCGGCGTACAACCCGCACGGCCCGGATGCCGTGATCGACCAGGACGTGCTGTGGTCGTGCACGACGTGTGGCGCGTGCGTCGAGCAGTGCCCGGTCGACATCGAGCACGTCGACCACATCATCGACATGCGGCGCTACGCCACGTTGATCGAGTCGGCGTTCCCGTCGGAGCTCGGGGGGCTGTTCAAGAACCTCGAGAGCAAGGGCAACCCGTGGGGCATGGGCGCGCGGGCCCGGCTGGACTGGGCCAAGGACCTGCCCTTCCCCGTCAAGGTGCTCGGCCAGGACGTCGAGTCGGCGACCGACGTCGAGTGGCTGTTCTGGGTCGGCTGCGCCGGCGCCTACGAGGACCGCGCGAAGAAGACGACGCGCGCGGTGGCCGAACTGCTCGACACCGCGGGGGTGTCGTTCGCGGTGCTCGGCGACGGCGAGACCTGCACCGGTGACTCGGCACGGCGGGCCGGCAACGAGCTGCTGTTCCAGACGTTGGCGGCGCAGAACGTCGAGACGTTCGGGGAGTTCGGTGTCACCAAGGTCGTCGTGACCTGTGCGCACTGCTTCAACACGATCAAGAACGAGTACCCGCAGATCGGCGGGAACTACGAGGTCGTGCACCACACCCAGCTGCTCAACCGCCTGGTGCGCGACAAGAAGCTCGTGCCGGTGGCGCGGCCGGCGGACGTGCCGGGGATGTCGACGGCGCGCAACGCTGCCTCCACTGCTGAGACCGTGACGTACCACGACCCGTGCTACCTCGGCCGGCACAACGACGTGTACGCCCCGCCGCGTGAGCTCATCGGTGCACTGCCCGGTGTCGAGCTGCGCGAGATGGAGCGCACCAAGGAGAAGTCCTTCTGCTGTGGCGCCGGTGGTGCCCGCATGTGGATGGAGGAGAAGCTCGGCACGCGGATCAACACCAACCGCACCGAGGAGGCCATCGGCACCGGCGCGGAGCGGATCGCCATCGGCTGCCCGTTCTGCCGGGTGATGATCTCGGACGGGCTGACCGCTGCTCAGGCTGGCGGGGTTGCCGAGTCGGTCGAGGTCGTCGACGTCGCCCAGATGCTGCTGGCTGCTGTTCGTCGCGGGAC
>NZ_DAORSO010000153.1:0-5131 GCF_035443565.1 Ornithinibacter sp.
GCCTCGCGCATCACCTGGTACTGCGCGTAGGGCCCGGAGGAGATGATCGGCTCCTCCTGGGTGCGGATGAAGTCGAGCAGGTCGGCCTTGAACTCATCGGCCGTCGGAAGGATCTTGTGCGCCTCGACGTGCCCGGTGCAGATGTCCAGGACGTCGTCGACGTACTTCTCCTCGTCGTTGATCGACCCGGGGAAGATCGCGGAGAAGGTGTTCTGCCGGGCGCCGACCGCGCTGAGGGAGAGCGAGTCACCCTCGTTCAGCAGCTGGTTGATGATGACGGCGACCGCACTCGAATCCAGGCCACCGGACAGGCTCGTGCCCACGGGCACCTCGGACTGCAGGCGCAGCCGCACCGACTCCACGAGGCGGCGCTTGTACTCCGCGGCCGCGGCCGCGTCGTAGGGGCGCTGCACGGAGGCGAGCTCGAGCAGCTCCTCCTTCAGCCGGGTGAACATGCGACGTCGGATGCCGTTCGCGTCGGCTTCCAGCATCTCGCCCGGAGCGAGGCGCTCGATGCCCTCGAAGAAGGTCTCCGTGCCGTCCTCGTGGGCGCGAAAGCGCAGGTAGCGGTAGACCGAGCGGTCGTTGACCCGCTTCTCGTACAGGCCACTGGCCAGGATCGGCTTGATCTCGCTGGAGAACAGCAGCGCCTCGCCCTCACCGCTCGGGTTCGGGACCATGGCGACGTAGAGCGGCTTGATGCCGAAGTGGTCGCGGGCCAGGGTCAGCCGCTGCTCGTGACGGTCCCAGATGGCGAGGCCGAACATGCCGTTGAACCGGTCGAACGCGTCGGCGCCCCACTGCGCGAAGGCCTGCAGCACGACCTCGGTGTCCGAGTCGGTCGTGAAGGTGCGACCGAGCGCCTCGAGCTCGCCGCGCAGGTCGAGGTAGTTGTAGACCTCGCCGTTGTAGGCGATCGCGTACCGGCCGTCGGCGGTGTCCATCGGCTGCTGGCCGTGGGCGATGTCGATGATCGACAGCCGCCGGTGCGCCAGGCCGCAGGGCCCGTCGACGCAGATTCCGTCCCCGTCAGGGCCACGGTGCTGCTGGTGGGCGTTCATGCGCTCGAGCAGCGCGGGGTCGGCGGGGAGCCCGTGGTATCCGGCGATGCCACACATGCGTCTGGTCGGTCCTCACGTATCGGGGCTGGCGGTGGTGCCCACCCAGCCTGCCACGGATGCCGCCCGTGTCCGATTCCATCGGCTCCCTCGGGGCGAGCCGGCGCCTCTCTCAGGGCAGGTGGGAGTCCAGCCAGGCGACGACGTCCGCCGTGACCTCGTCACGGTTGGTCTCGTTGAAGATCTCGTGGCGAGCACCCGGGTACAGGGTGCAGGTGACGTCGACGACCCCGACCGAGCTGTACTGCTCGGCCACGGCGCGCGGGCCCCTTCCGCCGTCACCGACGGGGTCCTTGTCGCCGGCGATGAGCAGGATCGGCAGGTCGCGGCGCACCCGTGCGACCTGCTTGCGGTCGTTGATCCGCTGGATCCCGCCGAAGAGGTCGACGAAGAAGCCCGAGGTGAAGGTGCGCCCGCAGAGCGCGTCGTCGACGTAGGCGTCGACCTCCGCGTCATCGCGCGAGAGCCAGTCGAACCCGGTGCGGTTGGGCTTGAAGGCCGCGTTGAACTGGCCGAAGGTCAGCTTGTCGAGCAGCGCGCTCACGTGGCGGGGGCCACGCACCCGCTTCTCGAGCCGGGCCACACCGAGACCGACCTTGCCGAGGGGGCCCGGGTCGCCGCCCGTCCCCGAGAGCACGAGGCCCGCGAGGTCCCGGCTGTTCTCGATGACGTACGTGCGCGCGAGGAAGGAGCCCATCGAGTGCCCGAGGAGGAAGACCGGCAGGCCGGGGTTCTCCTCCTGGGCGAGGCGGGTCACTGCACGCATGTCCGCGACGACGGCATCCCACCCGTTCTCGTCGGCGAAGTACCCGTGGTCGATCTCGCTCGCCGTCGAGCCGTGCCCGCGGTGGTCGTGGGCGTAGACGGCGTACCCGTGCTCGGTGAGGGCCTGCGCGAGCCGCGCGTAGCGGGCCGAGTGCTCGGCCATGCCGTGGGCGATCTGGACGACGGCCTTGGGCTCACCGTCCGGCACCCACCGGTGGGTGTGCAGGGCGGTCCCGTCGCTCGCCGTGACCGTGGTCGTCGTGCTCTGCATCGGTGCCGCCTTTGGTTACCTGTGAGTATGCCGGGGACAGCCTGCCACGTCGCGGGCGCGAGGGGCAGTGACCCACGCCTCAGCGGGACGGCCCACCAGCTCGGCGGCAGTCGACGCAGACGGCGAGCGGCGGTGGGACTGGTGGCACGTCGGAGGTGGCGGGACCCTGCACCGTTGGGCACGGACCGGCCACCGGCAGGATCTGCCGGTGGCCGGGCCAGCACTCACCCCTCCTGCCTCACCAGCGAACCGGCGAGGAGTCCTGAGGACCATCGTGGTGCACGGGTGGGCGTCACGGCATCCAACGAATCCGCGGAGTTGCCCATCTCCCAGGCTCAGAGCTTGCCGACGATCCAGGTGCCGTAGGTCGTGTTGAGGGTGGAGTTGCCGTAGCTGGTGTGGATCGCGGCGCTGCGGGTGGGGTCCTTGTGGGGCGCGTCGCAGGCCCAGTCGCCCTTGTAGCAGTAGGAGAGGATGCGCGATCCCAGACCACTCATCTGCCCCGCTCCGCGGTCGACGAGGACCCCGCCACCGATGCCGGTTCCCCGGTTGTGCGACTCGTAGGGGCGCCGCACCGGGTCTCCCGTGAGGTAGACCGCGGCGATCCGGCTCTTGGCGCCGGTGCTGAGCGCGTTCGGGTTGCTGTTCGACGTGACGTCACCGACGACGTGTGCACCCTGCGAGTACCCGATGAGCACGGTTCTGGAGGAGGGGCACAACGTGGCCAGCCGGTTGAGCTCCGCTGCGAGACGGGCCTTGCCGGTGTCCAGGCTGGAGAAGTACGCGAGGCCACCGAACCCGATCGTGGCCGGGTACTTCAGCCCGACCGTGCGCACCGACTTCGAGGTGCCACCCGTCACCTTTCCCGCAACCCCCGACATCAGGCCGAGGCCACCCGACGAGTACACGTTCGTCGTGCCGCCGGTCCCGGCCGCCTCGTCCGACCCGCGCGCGACGATCGTGATGACGTTGGCGCAGGTGAGCGTGGAGCTGGTGGCGGATGCCGGAACGGCAGCGGCCTGGGTCGCCACCGCTGCGGCGACGACGGCTGCAGCGGCCAGGACGCGTCGCGTCGTGCTGGTGACCTTCATGGTGTCCTCCTTCGAACGACCGGTGCCGGCCCGGTGTCGGGCAGTCATCACGGTTCGCCGCCCATCGGGCCGGCGAGTGGCCAGCGTCGCCGCGCGCGGCCCGCACCGGCATCCCACGAAACCGCGGAAACGGACTCCTGGATCCAACGAAAACGCGGAACTCGAGCGGATTGCCCCTCTGTGCCCCCGGACTGCCCTGAGCACCCTGCGGCGTGGTGGAGGATGCAGAGGACGACCGAACGCACGGGACCCGGGGAGGTGAGCGATGACCGTCATGACCGATGCCCAGACAGGCACCGACGCGGCGACCCTGCCACGGGCCCAACGGGCCATCGGCCTCTTCGTCGCCGGCCTGCGCCTCGCCACGCTCGCCCAGATGCTCCCGTCCCTGGTCGCCGCCCTCGACCAGGGTGAGCACCGGGCACTCACCGCGCTGACGTGGGCGGTCGCCAGCGCGATGGCGCTGGCCACCGCGGCCGTGTGCGTGGTGCGACGCCGCCCACCGGGTACGGCGTGGGCGTGCCTGGACACCGCCGTCGCCGTCGGCCTGCTCTTCGTCGGGCTCGTCACGGTGCCGGTCGAACTGCGCACGGGGAGCTGGATCGGCTTCCAGAGCGCCTACTCGCTCTCGGTCGCCGGCTCGCTCGTCGGGGTGCGCGACGTGCGCATCTGGGGGGCACTGGTCGGTACCCTCGTGGCCGCCCGCGCCGTGTACGTGCTGCCGATCATCTCCACTGCTGCTGACGTCCCCACGGTCGTCGGTGAGCTGTTCACCATGCTCGGCCTCGCGCCACTGGCCTGGTTCGGTGTCGGCACCGTGCTGCGCATCGCGCAGGATGCCGACGAGTCCCGGGCGTACGCGGCCCGCCTCGCGCGGGAGGACGAGGAACGCAAGGCCCGGGCCGCGATCCACAACGGCACCGCGCTGATGAAGATCCTCGTCGACCAGGGCGCGCTCGGCGCCGTCGACAGCCGCACCCCCTCGCAGGTCTGGGTCCAGGCCGCCACCGAGCTCAACCGCATGCGTGCCTACCTGGCCGGCGGCCCCGGGCAGACCGGGGAGGAGCCCCACGACCTCGCCGAACTCGTCGAGAACATCGCGACCGAGTTCACCGACCTGCCCCTCGACGTCGTCCCGGACCTGGCCCGGGGAACCACCCTGGGCGCGGAGGCGACCGATCTCGCGACGGCGCTGCGCAGCATCCTCATCAACGTGCGCCAGCACGCCAACGCGACCCGGGTCGTGCTGCACGCCGAGGAGCTCGAGGACACCCCCGGCTGGGCAGTCACCGTGCACGACGACGGGGTCGGCTTCGACACCCGTGAGACGACCTACGGAGTCGGCATCCGCACCCTGACCCTCGACCAGCTGAGCCCGCACGGAATCGAGACCACGATCGACAGCGTCCCCGGAGTGGGCACCACCGTCACCTTGACGCGAGAGGGTGACCGGTGACCGACCCCGACCAGAGTTCCGACGTCCGCTTCAGCCTCGTCGACGACGCCACCGCCGTGCGCGAGTCGCTGGCCGTCCTGCTGCCCGACCTCACCTTCGTCTCCAGCCACCCCAGCCTCGAGGACTTCCTCGCAGCGGCCCCGCGCGCCGACGTCGTCATCCTCGACCTGCACCTGGTCAACCTGCGCCAGCCCGACGCCGCGCAGGGAGTGGCTGCCATCCACGCCGCGGTGGATGCCGGGTACCGCGTGTGCGTCTACACCCAGGAGGAGCGCCGCTTCGTGCTGGCCTCGTGCCTGGCGGCCGGCGCCACCGGGGTGGTGTCGAAGTCGTCGACCCTGGCCGAGACGCGCACGGCGTTCCTCGCCGTGTCGCGCGGCGAGCTCGTGGCACCGCCGAGCGTCACCGGCCTCATCGAGGCACTCGTGCG
>NZ_DAORSO010000154.1:0-1117 GCF_035443565.1 Ornithinibacter sp.
AGGCTCCAGTTCACGGGGTCGGCGCCCTGACGGGCGAGCAGGTCGTTGGTGCGGCTGAAGGGGCGCGAGCCGAAGAAGCCGTTGCGCGCCGACAGCGGGCTCGGGTGCGCGGACTCGATGAGGGCAACGCCCGGCAGGTGCGGCGCCAGGCCACGAGCGTCGCGGCCCCACAGGATGGCGACGAGCGGGCCGCCGCGCTCGACCAGGGCCGAGATCGCGCAGGCGGTGACCTCTTCCCAGCCGCGCCCCCGATGGCTGCCCGGAGCGCCCGGGGCAACCGTGAGGACGCGGTTGAGCAGCAGCACCCCCTGGTCGGCCCACGGCGTGAGGTCGCCACTGCTCGGTCGGGGCAGGCCGAGGTCGGCCTCGAGCTCGGTGAAGATGTTGGCCAGGCTACGTGGCACCGGCCGGGTGTCCAGGGCGACGGAGAACGACAGCCCCACCGCGTGGCCGGGTGTCGGGTAGGGGTCCTGGCCGACGACGAGCACGCGCACGGCATCCAGCGGTTGCTGGAAGGCGCGCAGCACGGTGGGTCCGCTCGGGAGGTAACCCCGTCCGTCGGCCACCTCTGCCCGCAGGAAGTCGCCCAGCCTCGCGACGACCGGCTCGACGGGTGCCAGCGCCCGCGCCCACGACGGGTGCACGAGATCACGCAGGGGGCGCGCGGCATCCGGCGAAGTCATCGAGGCCACCGTATCTGGCTCGACCTCGTGCGACTTGGGTGCGGTGTTCGGGAGTTTCCGGCCTCGCGGCCGTCATCAAGTCGCACGAGGTCGGGTTCAGGGCAGTGGGGGAGGCCGGGTGCCGGGTGGCTGGAGTGCAATGAGTCGGGGAGGGGGGTGCCGTCAGCGGAAGATCGCGGTCACGTCGTCGAGCCGCGCGGGCACCAACCGGAACCAGGCCCACGTGCCGCGCTTCTCGCGCTCGAGCAGGCCGGCCTCGACGAGCACCTTGAGGTGGTGCGACACGGTGGGCTGGGACAGCCCGACGACGGGGGTGAGGTCGCAGACGCAGGCCTCGCCGTCGGCCGTGGCCCGGATGGCGCTCAGCAGCTGGAGCCGCACGGGGTCGGCAACGGCCTTGAGCAGCGCGGCGCTGGTCTCGGCGGCCTCGCGGG
>NZ_DAORSO010000154.1:1217-5117 GCF_035443565.1 Ornithinibacter sp.
GAGGTCGCGGGCCGGGTGGCAGTTGTCGACATGGGGGCTCCTCGGTGCGACACTACATTGACGTGTGTCGATGTAGTGTGGTCCACTGTGATCGCATTGATGATAGTCGATATATGGGAGGCCATTCGTGAACACCCCTGACGCCGTCGACCCGGTCGCTGCTGCGGGCGGCGCGAGCCGGGTCCAGCTCGCGCTCAACGTCAGCGACCTGGAGGCCAGCATCGCCTTCTACTCCGCCATGTTCGGGGTCGAGCCGCACAAGCGCCGCCCCGGCTACGCCAACTTCGCGATCGCCGAGCCGCCGCTGAAGCTCGTGCTCATCGAGACGAGCGAGGCCACCCGCGGCACCGGCACGGCTGGCGCCCTGAACCACCTCGGCGTCGAGGTGCCCTCGACCGACGAGGTCACCGCCGCGCGCACCCGGTTCACGGATGCCGGCCTGGCCACTTTCGACGAGAACGACACCACCTGCTGCTACGCCCTCCAGGACAAGGTGTGGGTCCACGACCCGGCCGGGGCTCCGTGGGAGGTCTACACCGTCAAGGACGAGGACCCGGTCGACGCCAGGCCCGCCACGGCGAGCCTGGAGATCCTCGGCGGGCCGACGGCCGGTGCCTGCTGCTCCCCGAGTGCCGACGCCACGCCGGTCGAACCGGCCCCCGAGAAGGCTCAGGCCTGCTGCTCGTGACCACCGCATCCCCGGCGCGCGACACGGCATCCGCCGGTCCCGACCAGCCGAGACACCTGTCCACCCTTGACCGCTTCCTGCCGGTGTGGATCGGCCTCGCGATGCTCGCGGGGCTCGTGCTCGGCCGGCTGGTGCCGGGGCTCGGGGAGGCGCTGTCCGCGGTCGAGGTGGAGGGGGTCTCGCTCCCCATCGCCATCGGCCTGCTCGTCATGATGTACCCGGTGCTGGCCAAGGTGCGCTACGACCGGCTCGACACGGTGACCGGCGACCGGCGGATGCTCGGCGCCAGCCTCGTGCTCAACTGGCTGGTCGGCCCGGCGCTGATGTTCACCCTGGCCTGGCTCCTGCTGCCCGACCTGCCCGAGTACCGCACCGGCCTGATCATCGTCGGGCTGGCGCGCTGCATCGCCATGGTCATCATCTGGAACGACCTCGCCTGCGGTGACCGGGAGGCCGCGGCCGTGCTCGTGGCGCTCAACTCGGTCTTCCAGGTGCTGATGTTCGGGGTGCTCGGCTGGTTCTACCTCTCGGTGCTGCCCGGCTGGCTCGGCCTGCCGCAGGCCGACCTCGACGTCTCGCCGTGGCAGATCGCCGGGTCGGTGTTCGTCTTCCTCGGCCTGCCGCTGCTCGCCGGCTACCTGTCCCGCACGGTGGGTGAGAAGCGCTGGGGGCGAACGGCATACGAGACGTCGTTCCTGCCGCGCATCGGCCCCTGGGCGCTCTACGGACTGCTGTTCACCATCGTCATCCTGTTCGCGCTCCAGGGCGACCAGATCACGACCAGCCCGCTCGACGTCGCGCGGATCGCGCTGCCGCTGCTCGCGTACTTCGCCCTCATGTGGGGTGGCGGTTTCGCCCTCGGGGCGGCACTCGGCATGACGTACGAGCGCACCACGACCCTGGCCTTCACGGCGGCCGGCAACAACTTCGAGCTCGCCATCGCCGTCGCGATCGCCACCTTCGGGGTGACGTCCGGGCAGGCCCTCGCGGGGGTCGTCGGGCCCCTGATCGAGGTGCCGGTGCTCGTCGGTCTCGTCTACGTCTCCCTCGCCCTGCGAAAGAGGTTCCGTCATGTCTGACCTGCCCACCACCCGCCCGTCGGTGCTCTTCGTGTGCATCCACAACGCCGGCCGGTCCCAGATGGCGGCCGCGTGGGTGCAGCACCTGTCCGGCGGCGCCGTGGAGGTGCGCTCGGCCGGCAGCGCCCCGGCCGGGTCGGTCAACCCGGCCGCCGTCGAGGCGATGCTCGAGGAGGGCATCGACATGAGCGCGGAGGTGCCGAAGATCCTGACCACGGATGCCGTGCGCGAGTCCGACGTCGTCATCACCATGGGCTGTGGCGACACCTGCCCGATCTTCCCGGGCAAGCGCTACGAGGACTGGGCCCTCGAGGACCCCGCAGGCCAGGGCGTGGATGCCGTGCGTCCGATTCGCGACGAGATCCGGGTCCGCGTGCTCGGCCTGCTCGAGAGCCTGGGTGTCCAACCCGTCGCCTGAACCCTGCGAGGGGTTGACAGACTGTCCCGATGCGCCCCCGCTTCCACACCGTCCTGTTCGACCTCGACGGCACCCTGGCCGACACGATTCCCCTCATCGTCGCCTCGTACCAGCACGCCTTCCGCACCGTGCTCGGCGAGGAGATCGACGAGGCCAGGGCCCGCGCGTGGATCGGCCGCCCGCTGCTGGCCGCGCTGCTCGAGGAGTCGCCCGAGCACGGGCACGACCTCGACCAGACGTACCGCGAGTGGAACCTCGCCAACACCGCCCGCCTGATCCGGCGCTATGAGGGTGTCCCCGAGATGCTGGAGGCCCTGGCCTCAGCCGGCGTGCGCATGGCGGTCGCGACCTCGAAGCGGCGCCAGACCGCACGCCTGGCCCTGGAGGGCGTCGGTATCGACCACCTCATCGAGGTCGCGGCCGCGCTGGAGGACACCACCCGCCACAAACCCGAACCCGACCCGCTGCTGCACGCCGCCGCATCCCTGGGTTCCCAACCCTGCGACTGCGTCTACGTGGGTGACGCCACGGTCGACGTCCTCGCTGCCCGGGCTGCCGGTATGGCTGCGATCGCCGTGAGCTGGGGTGCGGCCGACCGCGAGGCCCTCGCGGCCACCGGGCCCGACGCCCTGGTCGACACCGTCGCGGACCTCACGGCGTACCTGCTGGGCCACGACGAGGGCTAGAGTCGCCGCCGTGCACGGGAAGACCTACCAGGAGAACAAGCACGTCGAGCTGGCGGCACTGGCCGACGCGGTGATGGCCTACGCCGAGGAGCGGGTGCGCATGGCCCCGCCGCTGGACCGCCCGGTGACCGAGGCCGAACTGCGCTCGCGGGTCGGGGAGACGATCACCCCCGGCGGACTCGGCGGCGTCGAGGCCATGCGTCTGTTCGCGCAGGACCTCGCCCCCACCTGCCTGTCGACCGACCACCCGCGCTACCTGTCCTTCATCCCGTGCGCGCCGAGTGACGCCGCCGTGATGTTCGACCTCGTCGTCGGGGCGTCCTCGATCTACGCCGGCTCCTGGCTCGAGGGCTCGGGTGCCGTGTACGCCGAGAACCAGGCGCTGCGCTGGATCGCCGACCTCGTCGGGATGCCGTCGGGCGCAGGCGGGGTGTTCACCCCCGGCGGGACGATCGGCAACCTCTCGGCGCTGGTGACTGCACGGCACACCGCGCGCGCCTCCGCGAAGCCGGGCGATCGGCCGTACCGGGTGGCAGCCACGGCCGGGGCGCACTCGTCGATCGCGTCGGCCTGCGACGTCATGGACGCGCAGTTCGTCGGCGTCCCCGCCGACGACGCGTGGCGACTGACCGGCGAGAACCTGCGCGCGGTGCTCGAGGAGAACGGCCCGGAGTCGTTCTTCGCGGTCGTCGCGACGTGCGGCACGACGAACTTCGGTGTCATCGACGACCTGGCGAGCGTGGCCGAGGTCTGCCGGGAGTACGGCATCTGGTTCCACGTCGACGGCGCCTACGGCGGGGCCGGCCTGGCCGCGCCGTCGGTGCGGGGCCTGTACGCCGGGATCGAGCACTGCGACTCCTTCATCGTCGACCCGCACAAGTGGCTGTTCGCACCGTTCGACTGCTGCGCCCTGCTGTACCGGGAGCCGTCGCTGGCGCGGGCGGCCCATACCCAGAAGGCGGGGTACCTCGACGTCCTCACCGACGCCCCCGACTGGAACCCCACGGACTACTCGGTGGGCCTGACCCG
>NZ_DAORSO010000155.1:0-1447 GCF_035443565.1 Ornithinibacter sp.
CCCAAGCCAGTCGACCACTCGGCCACGACCCTGCGCGGGCTGCGAGGATGGGGGCATGTCAGACCCAGCGCAGCCCGCCTCGGCGCACCCCGCCGCAGAGCCGCCCCTTGCCCCGGATGCCGAGCCCTACCGGGTCGACGTCCCCCTGCGCTGGTCGGACATGGACGCCTACGGCCACGTCAACAACGTGCAGTTCCTCCGCCTGCTCGAGGACGCCCGGGTCGTCGCGATCCGCGAGTGGTTCCTCGGCCGCCCCTCGATGCTCGACGAGGGCATCGTCGTCTCGCGCCACGCCATCGAGTACCGCGCCCCGCTGACCTTCCGCCCCGCTCCGGTCGAGGTGGCGATGTGGGTCAGCCACGTGCACGGCGCCGGCTTCGACCTCGGCTACGTCGTGCGGGACCCGGCAGCGGTCGGTGACGCCGTGTATGCGGTCGCCGAGACCGGCCTCGTGCTCTACGACTTCTCGACGGCCCGCCCCCGGCGCCTCTCACCCGAGGTTCGTGCCGAACTGACCCGCCATTCCGGCGAGCCCGTGAGCTTCCGGTGGGCCGGCCGATGACCGACACGCTGGAGTTCGTCGACGAGCAGTCGCTCGAGGACCTCGGGCGCTACGCGGCCCGCGCCCGGGCCGTCGATGCCGAGGGCGGCATGCGCCTCCAAGCCGCCGGGGGAGTCCTAGCCGCGTGGGTGGGTGTTCTTCCAGGGTCCGGCATCCTCGCCGAGGGCACCGTCCTGGGTCTGCGCACCTTCGCCCTCGCGACCCCCGCCGACCTCGACGTCATCGTGCCGCTCGGGGCGATCACCGACCGCACCCATCGCGGAGGTGGCCGCGAACTCCCGATCCCCCCGACCCGAGCCCTCGCGCCGTGGTCGGCCCTCACCCCGCCGCGCGGCCCCTGGGAGCCGGCTGGCGCCCTCCCCGGTGACCTCCTCGCCGCTGTGGCCCGCGACGGGCTCGTCGAGGTGTCGGATGCCGTTCGCGAGCGCGGTGCCGCCGGCGGTTTCGTGCGTGATCGGGTCTGGGCGCGTGACGTCCGGGAGGCGTCCGGCCCGCACCCCGACCTGCTCACCGTCGATGAGGGGATGCCGGACCCGAGCACCGTGGTGCGCGCCGGTGGTGCCTTCGCCGCATATGCGCTGGGCTTCCTGGCGCCCGGGGAGCCGGTGGCCGTCTTCCGGTCGAACCGGTGGACTCGGCTCACCGCCCCGGGTGGCCACGTCCTGCTCCGCTGACCTGACCTTGTGTCCGGCACGGTGGCTGCTTCAGCCACCACCCTGCCGGACGTCAGTGGGTGGGTGCGGTGAGCGGGTGGCCGCGCTCGGCCAGGACGTCGCGCAGCACGTCGATGTGGTCGGTGACGATGCCGTCGACCCCGAGGTCGAGCAGGCGGTGCATCTCGGTCGCGTCCTCGCGCGACCACGAGTGGAACCACACGTGCACGTG
>NZ_DAORSO010000155.1:1547-3739 GCF_035443565.1 Ornithinibacter sp.
GCCAGCACCTCGCGCACCGTCGGCTCGAGCGCACCGTCGGCCTTGATGTCGATGTTCACCCGGATGCCGGGGAAGGCCTCGAACAGCTCCCCGAGCAGCGGTATCGGTTCGGTGCCGCCGATCCGCACCTCGCGCAGCGCGTTGTACGGCAGGTCCTCGACGGCGCCCGACACATCGGAGACCCGGTCCAGGACGGTGTCGTGGAAGGCCACGAGCTGCCCGTCCTTGGTCGCGTGCACGTCGGTCTCGAGGTAGCGGTAGCCCATCTCGACGGCCCGCCGGAAGGCCGCCATCGTGTTCTCGACGCCGCGGTTGGGCTCGTAGGCCGCCCCGCCCCGGTGCGCGAGGGCGACCGGGGTGGGGGCGTCCAGGTAGGCGAAGTCGCTGGCACGCACCTCAGGCCACCGGCAACCGGACCCACGCGGTGGTGTCGCTCGGCAGGCTCCCGTCGTCAGCGAGCGGACCCGAGGAGATGAGCACGTCGCCCTCGGGCAGGGTGACGGGGGAGTCGCCGACGTTGGTCACGACGAGCAGGGTGCGCTCGCCGTCACCCGAGGTGTTGCGGAACGCGATGACGCTCGACGAGTTCAGGGCGTCCCACGTCAGGCTGCCGTGCCCGAAGCGGTGCTTGCGGCGATAGGCGAGCAGGTCGCGGTACAGCTCGAGCGTCGAACCCTCGACCCCCTGCTGCTGGTCCACGGCCAGGTCGCCGTACACCTGCGGCTGCGGCAGCCACGGTGTCGAACCCGGGCCGAACCCGAAGCTCGGCTCGTCCTTGGCCCAGGCCATCGGCACGCGGCAGCCGTCGCGCCCGGTCACCTTTCCCTCGGTGCGGTGGAACGTCGGGTCCTGGCGGACGTCAGCCGGCATGGTCGTGTGCTCGGGCAGGCCGAGCTCCTCACCCTGGTAGACGTAGGCGCCACCGGGCAGGGCCAGCATCAACGCGGTCGCCGCGCGCGCCCGACGAAGGCCGAGCACGGCATCCGGTTGCGGGTCGTCCGCCGTGATGCCGTTGGGGCGCGGCAGGTTCTGGTCGAGCCCGAGGCGCGAGGCGTGCCGCACGACGTCGTGGTTGGAGAGCACCCACGTCGTCGGGGCGCCGACGTTGTCGTTGCTGCGCAGGGAGTCCTCGATGACCGCGCTGATCGCCGTGGCGTCCCAGCGTGCGTCGAGGAAGTCGAAGTTGAAGGCCTGGTGCATCTCGTCCGGGCGGACGTAGCGGGCCAGGCGTGACTCGGGTGTCACCCAGGCCTCCGCGCACAGGATGCGGTCGGGGGCGCCGTAGGAGTCCAGCACCGCCCGCCAGTCACGGTAGATCTCGTGGACACCGTCCTGGTCCCACATCGGGGCGGCACCGGTGGCGGTGTGGTCGAGCACCTCGCCACCGCTGGAGTGCACCTGCGCAGGGCTGGTGCCGTCACCGGCGTCGTCGCCCACCTCGTCGTACAGACCGACCGGCCCGTCCCAGTCCGGCAGGCCGTCGCGCTTGACGAGTCCGTGCGCGACGTCGACCCGGAAGCCGTCGACCCCCCGGTCGCACCAGAAGCGCAGGATGTCGAGGAACTCCTGGCGGACCTCGGGGTGGTGCCAGTTCAGGTCGGGCTGGGTGGTGTCGAAGATGTGCAGGTACCACTGGCCGGGCGAGCCGTCGGCCTCGGTGACCCTGGTCCAGCCCTGCCCACCGAACACCGACGGCCAGTTGTTCGGCGGCAGCTCGCCGTGCTCACCGCGGCCCTCGCGGAAGACGTACCGATCGCGCTCGGGGCTGCCCGGCCCGGCCGCGAGGGCGGCCTGGAACCACGCGTGCTCACTGCTCGTGTGGTTGGGCACGAGGTCGACGAGCACCTTGAGCCCGAGGTCGTGGGCCTGCGCGATCATCGCGTCGGCGTCGGCCAGGGTGCCGAAACGGGGGTCGATGTCGCGGTAGTCCGCCACGTCGTAGCCGGCGTCGTGCATCGGTGAGACGTAGAACGGGCTCAGCCACACGGCATCCACCCCGAGGTCGCGCAGGTACGGCAGGCGCGCCGTGATGCCGGGCAGGTCACCGATGCCGTCGCCGTCGGCGTCCGCCCACGAGCGCGGATAGATCTGGTAGATCACCGCATCGCGCCACCAGGGGGCGTCGGGGGAGTCCGCCGGGTGGACGACGTCGCCGGGGGTGGTCAGGGGCTTCGGGGTGCTCGCAGTCACCG
>NZ_DAORSO010000155.1:3839-4936 GCF_035443565.1 Ornithinibacter sp.
CCGAGCACGGTCGGCGGCTCGACGAGCTGCTCCTGCCAGTCGGGGTCGGCCCCCAGTTCCGCTGCGGCTTCGCGGATGATGCCGACGACGCGGTCGACGTTCTCGGCGTAGGAGACCGGCATGTCCACCGTGGCGGTGGCAACCCCCTGCGAACGGTTGCCGATGCGGATGATCTCGCCGTTGCGCACGTACCACGTGACCCCGTTGGCGTCCCGGAGCCGGGTGATGCGCAGGGTGACCTCCTCCACGGTCCCGATGGCCTCGCCGGTGTCGATGACGTCGCCCACGCCGTACTGGTCCTCGATGATCATGAACACCCCGGACAGGAAGTCCTTGACCAGGCTCTGCGCCCCGAAACCGAGCGCGACACCCGCGACACCCGCCGAGGCGAGCAACGGCCCGAGGGGGATGCCCAGCAGCGCCATGATCGTGAGGATGGCCAGCGTCGCGACGGTCAGGGTCACGACGCTGCGCAGCAGCGAGCCGACGGTCTCGACCCGCTGGCGCTGGCGCTCGTTGTCGAGACCGGTCGCGCTGGCGAGCACTCGCCCGGCCCGTCCGGACTCGGCCAGGCGGCGGGCCGAGCGCGAGGTCATCGTCGCGACCACCCGGTCGATGACCCGCCGCAGGGCCCACAGCGCCGTCATGGCGATGACGATGGTGAGCAGGATGCGGGCACCGTCGGTGAGCAGCCACTGCTGGGTCTGCTCCCACGTCGGGAGCACGGGCGCTACGGGGTCCACGGTGCGTCAGGCTCCCGCGTCGCGGGCCTGGGCGGCCAGGGCCCGGGCCACGGGGTCACGGTTCTCGACGACGAGCCGGCGCAGCGCGGCCGGGGCATCGGGGTGGGTGTCGAGCCAGGCCTGGGTGGCGTCGTGCAGGTCGCGGTCGACGAGGGGACGCGGGTAGAACCCGTAGACCACCGACTCCACCAGGGCGTGCGACCCGCGCTCCTCGACGGTGTCGAGCATGGCGTGGTAGCGCTCGACGTAGGGCCGCAGCAGGTCGGCGGGTGTGCCCGGTCGGCTGAACCCCTGACCGATGGCGTCGACGACGGCGTTCGGCAGGCCGGAGCCCTCGACGGCCGCGGCCCAGGC
>NZ_DAORSO010000156.1:0-4896 GCF_035443565.1 Ornithinibacter sp.
GTCGGGTGGTCGACGTGGTTCCTCGCAGGTCGCGACCTCGACCCCGCCCTCACCGTGGCGCTGCGAGTCCTCGTCATCGTGCTGCCGGCGGCCGTGCTCATCCCGTGGATCGACCCGGACCGCCTCGGCGACCACCTCGCCCAACGGCTCCGGCTGCCCGACCGCCCGGTCGTCGCGACGGCAGCCGCGCTGCAGCGGGTGCAGTCCTTCGGGCAGATCTGGTCCGAGCTGTCGCGCGCGCGGCGGGTGCGCGGCCTCGGGGTGTCGTGGCGGCGTCCGCGCACCGTCGTCGCCCACCTCGGGGCGCTGACGATGGGGTTGCTCGTGCGCACGCTGCGCGCGGCTGCCGAGCTGGCCGTGGCGATGGATGCCCGTGGCTTCGCGACGGCCTGGTCCCGATCGTGGTGGCTGCCCGCGCCGTGGCGGTGGCGCGACACCCTGCTCGTCCTGCTCTCGGCCGTCCCGCTCGCGGTCGCCCTCCTCGCGCCGGTGGTGGGCACGGCATCCGACTGATTGCAGCCCGCCCACCTCCGGCGGCCGGATCGAGGCCCCGTGAGGTCGGTGGATCGCAAGAAGTGCCGGGCGGCATCCACCCGTGGGGCGCCCGGCATCCGTACTCCTGGGTGAGATGGTTGCCATGGCGGCGGAAGGGGGCGGGCACGTGGCACAGCGAGACGAGTTCGACACCTTCGTCCGAGAGCGGTGGCCCTCGCTCGTCCGGTCCGCGATCCTGCTCACCGGCGACCGGGACTCGGCCGAGGACCTCGTCCAGGAGGCGCTGGGACGAGCGGCACAGCACTGGAGCCGGGTCGACCTCCCGCGGGCGGACGCCTACGTGCGGCGCATCCTCTATACCCGCTCGATCGACGCGTGGCGGTGGCGTCGGCGTCAACCGGACCCGGTGGAGGTGACCGAGCGTGACGCTGCTCCGGTGCGTGACGCCTCGGGTCGGTCCGATGACCGCCTCACCCTGGGCGTGGCGCTCGCACGCCTCACGCCGCGGCAGCGGGCGGTCCTCGTGCTGCGGTTCTACGAGGACCGCACCGAGGTGGAGACTGCCGTCCTGCTCGGCTGCTCGGTGAGCACGGTGAAGTCGCAGGCCCGGCACGCGCTGGGACGGCTGCAGGTCCTCGCGCCCGATCTCGCGGCGACGTACGGACACGAGGAGGTCCGGCCATGACCGACTCGACGACGCGGCTGCGTGAGGCGCTCTCGCAGATCGCCGCCGACCACACCGACGACGCCCCCGACCCGGCCACGCTGGATGCGATCTGGCGTGCCGGGAGGCGGCGGAGGTGGCGGGCCCGCGCCGGTGTGGTGGCCACCCTCGGCGTCGTCGCGCTGCTCGTGCTGGGTGCGTTCGTCCCCTGGGGCGTTCCGACGGTGGCCGTGCCCGCGACACCACCGGGAGTGCCCCTGGCGAGCTACCCGGAACACGTGGCCATGCCGTGGCGGCCGCACGTGACCTCCAGCCCCGGACTGACTTCCCTGGTCGTGCCCGGAACGCAGGAGGGCCGTGTGGGGGTGTATGCCATCGGGCCGGACGGGTCGGTGTCGTTCGTCTCCCAGGATGACGAGACGGCCGGCTTCCCTCCCTCGGTCATCCCGGGGCCGGCGCTCGCGGTCTCGCCGGACGGGCGCTGGCTGGCAACGGCATCTGCGCTGCTCGACGTCGTGAGCGGAGAGCGGGTGGGGATCACCCCTGACCTGTCGGTGGAGGAGACGACGGGGAGGGGTGCGTCGCCGTCGTGGAACCCGGACTCCTCCCGCGTGCTCTACCCGACGGTGCCGTCGCTGGCCGGCGCCGAGGCCGTGGTCGTCGACCTGGCGGGAGGTGTGCAGGACGTGCCACCGGCCGGGGTCGGGGATGCCCTGCTGCTCGCCGGCTGGACCGACGAGGAGACGGTGGTCGGACTCTGGCGCCGCAGCGCCGACGAGTTCACCGTGCTGACGTGGGGCCTCGGCGACGACCGGTGGACCAACGGCGCGACGGTCTCCTGGCCCGGCTGGGAGGAGGGACCCCAGGCGGCCGCCTCGGTGTCCCCCGACGGGTCGAGGCTCCTGCTTCTGCGGAGCGTGGACAGCATCGAGCCCGGGACCAACCCGGGCACCCAGGCCCAGCTCTTCGACACCTCGACCGGTGCACTCCTCGGCTTCCCCGTGGGTGACGTGCCGGCATCCGACGCGGGCTGGACGGAGGGTTCGTTCCTCTCGTGGGAGGGCTACGGCTGCCGGCCCGCGTGGCGCGGCGACGTGCCGGTCATCACGGACGGAGGCGTCCGGCTGGCGGACGGTCCCGCAGGCGAAGAGCTGGTGAGCATCTCCTCGGCGTTCGGCACGGACGTCTGCCCGGCCTTCGCCGGGAACGAGCTGCGCGGTGAGCCGGTCCCCAACCTCGGCGCCGTGTGGCTGGAGCGGCTGCACACCTGGGGTATCCCGCTGGGATCGCTGGTCCTCGCCGGCTTCGTCGTCTGGTTCTTCGGCCGACGGCAGAAGTGGCGTGAGCACCACAAACCGCTCCCCGCGATCTTCCCGACCTTCGGCCGCTGAGTCCGGGAGGCATACTGGTCGATCGTGTCTGCCATCCCCGTGTCCGCCGCCCCGGACAAGGTGAAGATCCCCCGTGAGATCTGGGTCCTCATCGCGTCGGCGTTCGTCATCGCGCTGGGGTTCGGGCTGATCCTGCCGGTGCTGCCGCAGTTCGCGCAGAGCTTCGGCGTCGGGGCCACGGCCAGCTCGATCGTCGTCAGCGCGTTCGCGTTCTTCCGGCTCGTGTTCGCCCCGGTCGGCGGACGGCTCATCGCGCGGATGGGGGAGCGGCCGATCTATCTCGCAGGCCTGGTCATCGTCGCGATCTCCACCGGGGCTACCGCCTTCGCGCAGACCTACTGGCAGCTACTGCTCTTCCGCGGTGTCGGTGGCATCGGCTCGGTGATGTTCACCGTGTCGGCGGTCGCGCTCATGGTGCGGCTCGCTCCGCCGTCGATCCGGGCGCGGGTGTCGTCGGTCTACGCCTCGGCGTTCCTGTTCGGCGGCATCCTCGGCCCGGTCGTCGGCGGCCTGCTCGGCAACCTCGGACTGCGCGTGCCCTTCATCGTGTATGCCGTCGCACTCCTCCTCGCGGCGGCGCTCGTCGGCGTCTTCCTCAGCGGTTCGTCGCTGCGGCCGGCCGAGGGCGCGCCGGTTCTCCCGGTGATGACGGTGCATGACGCGTGGCGCGACTCGGCCTACCGCGCGTCGATCGCGTCAGCCTTCGCCAACGGCTGGGCCAACTTCGGGGTACGTGCCGCGATTCTGCCGCTGTTCGCAGCGGTCGTGATCGGCAAGGAGCCGTGGGTGGCGGGCATGGCGCTGGCCGTGTTCGCGGCCGGCAACGCCGTGGGGCTGACCGTCGCCGGGCGGATGTCGGACCGGCTCGGGCGGCGGCCGTTCATCATCGGCGGGCTGCTCGTCAGCGGTGTCGCGACCGCAGTCACCGGGTTCGCCACCGACCTGCCGACCCTGGTGGTGCTCTCGGT
Organism: Ornithinibacter sp.; assembly: GCF_035443565.1. NCBI lineage: Bacteria > Bacillati > Actinomycetota > Actinomycetes > Micrococcales > Intrasporangiaceae > Ornithinibacter > Ornithinibacter sp. Next base: position 3,519 of record NZ_DAORSO010000156.1, read on the forward strand.
GGTGGCAGGGTTCGGCGCAGGCGCCCTCAACCCCGCCCAGCAGGCCTCGCTCGCGGACGTCGTCGGGCGCGAACGCAACGGCGGCCCGGCGCTCGCCGCCTTCCAGATGTCGGCCGACACCGGGGCGATCATCGGGCCGATCCTGGCCGGGCTGCTGATCGACTACGGCAGCTACCCCCTGGCGTTCGGGACGACCGGGCTCATCACGCTGCTCGCCGTCATCCCGTGGCTGCGCGCCCGCGAGACCCACGAGGTCACCCGAGCCTCCTGACAACCCGAGCCCGTCCGCGGCTCAGGCCCGGGCGGGGGTCGTGTGCCTCTGCGCTGCCACCGGCCGATCCCCGGGGCGGACGAGGAGGGCAAGGGTCGCGAGGAGGCAGGCCAGGGTAGAACCGACCGCGACCGGTGAGAGCCACGACGTCCCCGCGATGCCGGCATCCGCCTGGAAGCCGCCGACCGCCCACAGCACGGCGAGGTATGCCGCGCCGCTGGCGTTGACCGCGACGGCCAGCACCGAGCCCCAGGGCATCCGGCGCCAGAGCATCACGCCGGCGATGAGGAAGGCCGGGGCCAGCACGCCCATGTCGAGGGCGTAGACGAGGTGCACGGCTGAGGGTGGCATGACGTTCTCGGGGAGGTCGCCGGTGACGGCGAACCGCACCGAGATCGTCCCCCAGGCGCCGAGCAGGGCCAGCCCGACGACGGTCGTGAACCCCGCGACGACCCTGGCCCGGGTGCCGCCGACGACGCCGGAGGCGGCCACATCGGCGTCGATGCTCGACGCGAGCAGTACGAGGCCTGCGGTCGATGCGGAGAACGCCACGACGTGGAGGAGGAAGACGTCGTTGAACGCGGTGCCGAAGGCGTAGTACGCGTAGTTGTAGGCGCCGTAGAAGAGCAGGCCGAGCCAGACGAGCACCGATGCGCTCGTGGGCCGGCGACGGCTGAGCACCATCGCGATGGCGAGCGCCGGCGCGACGAGCGCCAGGGTCACGAGGTCGTTGCCCCGCAGTGCGGCCACCGCCCAGGTGTCCTCCGGGTAGAGGTTCGCGGCCAGCAGGCCGATGGCGGACGTGAGGACCATGACGGCCAGGACCACGGCCGAGAGGACCCAGGCGGTGGTGAGCCGCGGCCCGGCTCGCAGGATGGTGGTGGGCGGCCGGTCGACTGACATGGTGTTCCTCGCGAGAGGCGCGACGCCGCCGGACGGCAGCGCCGTCGTCACGTCCACGCTAGCTCCGGGGCGTGGGGTCGGCGAAGGCCTGTTCCCACTGTCACACCCTCGACGTGGCCCGGCGTTCGGTCGGTCAGCCGGTCACCTCGTGGACGTGCCTGGGCATGAAGGCCGCCGCGACGACGAGCAGCACCGCGACCCCGA
>NZ_DAORSO010000157.1:0-4620 GCF_035443565.1 Ornithinibacter sp.
ACCCTCGACGAACTGACCGACCGCTGGCAGGGCGCCGTCCGCGGCCCGCACGAGGCACACCCCGTCGACGTCCGGCCCCTGGTGCTCGGCGCGGCCGATCGCCACCCCCTCGTCGTCCTCGTCGTGGTCCTCGACCAGGACGATCACCCGTTCCCCCACCCGCTCGCTCGCGCGCTGTGCCGTGAGCTCCTCGACGAGGCCGGTGATCCGCTCGACCCGCTCCAGGACCACGTGCTCGGGGAGCTTGCCGCCGAGCGACTCGGCCTCGGTGCCGTCCTCGTCGGAGTAGCCGAAGACACCGACGACGTCCATGCGAGCCTGCGTGAGGAAGCGTTCGAGCTCGTCGACGTCGGCCCCGGTCTCGCCCGGGAAGCCCACGATGACGTTGCTGCGGACCCCGGCGAGTGGCTGGCGGTCGCGCACGCGCCCGATGAGGTCGAGGAAGGGCTCGGTGCCCCCGAACCGGCGCATCCGGCGCAGCACGGTCTCGGAGGAGTGCTGGAAGGACAGGTCGTACCACGGCATGACACCGGGGGTGTCTGCCATCGCCGCGAGCAGCCCCGGGCGCACCTCGGCCGGTTGGAGGTAGGACACCCGCACCCGCTCGACACCCGGCACCGCGGTCAGCTCAGGAAGCAGCTTCTCGAGCAGGCCGAGGTCACCCAGGTCCTTGCCGTAGGACGTCGAGTTCTCGCTGACGAGGAACAGCTCGCTCACGCCCTGCTCCCCGAGCCACCGTGCCTCGGCGAGGACGTCGGTGGGACGACGGGACACGAAGGAGCCGCGGAACATCGGGATGGCGCAGAACGAGCAGCGACGGTCGCAGCCGCTCGCGATCTTCAGCGGTGCCCACGGCCCGCCCCCGAGCCGCGAGCGCACGAAGGCCTCACCGTCCCCGTGGCCGGGCAACGCCACGGCATCCGCCGCGGCGGAGCGGTCGACCGGAGACAGCGGCAGCAGCCTGCGGCGGTCGGAGGGGACGTGGGATGCCGGTCGCTCGCCGGCCAGGATCGCCGTCAGGTGGCTCGACATGTCGCGGTAGGAGTCGAAGCCGAGCACGGCATCGGCGTCGGGCAGCTCGTCGGCGAGGGTCTGGCCGTAGCGCTCCGCGAGGCAGCCCACCGCGACGACCGCCTTGGTGCGCCCCGACTCCTTGAGGTCGGCCGCCTCCAGGAGGGTGTCGATGGAGTCCTTCTTGGCCTGCTCGACGAAGCCGCAGGTGTTGACCAGGGCGACGTCGGCGTCCGCCGCGTCGTCGACGAGGGTCCAGCCCTGCGCCGACAGCCGGCCGGCCAACTCCTCCGAGTCGACCTCGTTGCGGGTGCACCCGAGGGTGACCAGGGCGACGCTGCCGCGACTCGGGGTGGAGGGCATGACGCCACTGTAGTTCCCGGCAGCGGCGCTCCGGCACGTCGCAGTAGGGTCCGGGCATGGCTTCCGAGACCGACGCCCGCGTTCACGACCTGCTCCGGCACCACCCCGTGATCGACGGGCACAACGACCTGCCGTGGGAGGCCCGGGAGCGGGTCGCCTACGACTGGGCCGAGCTCGACATCGCGCTGCCCGGGCAGCCGACCCACACCGACATCCCCCGGTTGCGAGCCGGCGGCGTGGGCGCCCAGTTCTGGTCGGTGTTCGTGCCCTCCGACCTACCCGGCAGCCAGGCGGTGACGGCGACGCTCGAGCAGATCGACGCGGTGCACGCCATGATCGCGCGCTACCCCGACGACCTCGTCGCCGCCCGCACGGCATCCGACATCGAACGAGCGATCGAGCAGGGCAGGATCGCCTCGCTCATCGGCGCCGAGGGTGGGCAGAGCATCGACAGCTCCCTGGGGGCGCTGCGGATGCTGTTCTCCCTCGGGGTGCGCTACCTGACCCTGACCCACAACGACAACGTGCCGTGGGCGGACTCCGCCACCGACACCCCGGTGGTCGGCGGCTTGTCGGCGTTCGGCCGCGAGGTCGTGCTCGAGATGAACCGCCTCGGCATGCTCGTCGACCTCTCCCACGTGTCGGCCGACACCATGCGGGCCGCACTGGACACCACCCAGGCGCCGGTGATCTTCTCGCACTCCTCGGCCCGGGCGCTGTGCGACCACCCCCGCAACGTGCCCGACGACGTGCTGGCCCGCCTGGCCGACAACGGCGGGGTGTGCATGGTGACCTTCGTGCCGTACTTCGTCAGCCAGGCGCTGCGCGACTGGGACCGCGAGCCCACCGACGCGCCCCGTCCGCAGGCGAGCATCGACGACGTCGTCGCGCACTGCGAGCACGTGCGGGAGGTCGCCGGCATCGAGCACATCGGCCTCGGCGGCGACTACGACGGCGTCGACCACCTCCCCACCGGCCTCGAGGACGTCAGCGGGTACCCCCGCCTGCTCGCCGCGCTCGCGGAGCGTGGCTGGAGCGACACCGACCTCGCCGCCCTGACGAGCGGGAACATCCTGCGGGTGCTGCGCGAGGCCGAGGCGCGGGCTGCTGAGCTCTCCACCGCGCGCGGCCCCAGCCTGGCCCGCATCGAGGACCTCGACGGCTGAACGACGACGGCGGCGGCGCTTGCTCAGCTGCGGGCGCGCATGACGGTCAGCGCCACCAGGCGCGAGATGACCATGGCGACGTACATGACGCCGGCGAGCTGCTCGACGGTGCCGATGGCTCGTGCGTGCGGCCGGATCGGCCCGACGTCGGACAGGCCGACACTGGTGAGGTTGGCCCCGGAGTAGTAGATGAGCTCGAGCAGGGTCCGTTTCCCGGGCCCGTCGAACGAGGTGAACGACTGCGGGTAGACCTCCTGGATGGCCATGAAGAGGTAGGCGAAGGCGAACACGAGCACCGTGAAGCAGGCACCGACGGCGAACAGCTCGTCCTTGGTGACCCACGAGTCCTCGAACATGTACGAGATGAGCGCGTACGCCGTGTAGAAGTAGAAGACGGCCAGCGCCGAGTGGGCCAACGCCACCACCGTCGAGCTGTCGTCGATCAGGCTCCAGATCTCGAAGACCGCCGCCGGCAGGGCCAGCGTTGCCGAGAGCCACGTCAGGGCCGGTGTGCTGCGCACCGTGAACACGGCGATGATGAGCGCTGACAGGCTGAGCAGCGAGATGACCGCAGCCCCCCACGACGACGACTCGAGCACGGGAAGCAGGAGGATGACGAGGATCTGCACGGCGAGCAGGAACGCCGACGGCTGCTTGCGCAGCGTGGCCTTCCATCGGTCGGTGCGCGAGGGCGCTTCCTGAAGGTCCTCCCACATCAACGGCATGGCCACAGCCTAGGACCGGGTGCGAGAGAATGCCGCCATGCCGAGCGCCCTCCTGCTCCCCGTCCTCACGTGTGCCGTCGTGCTCCTCGTCAGTGGTGTCGCCAAGCTGCGCGATCCGGATGCCGTCGACACGGCTTTCGTCGACCTCGACGTCCCAGCGGGGCTGCGTCACCCGCTGCTGCGCCGGGCCCTCCCGTGGGTCGAGATCGCCCTCGGGGTGTGGCTCGTGCTCGCGACCGGCTCGGCCCTGGTGGTGGTCGCGGCACTGACCCTGGGGTTGTTCCTGGCCTACCTCTGGCTCGTCGTGCGGGCGGTGCGCATGCCGGAGGCGGTCGACTGCGGCTGCTTCGGCGCCCTGGGCGACACCCGGGTCACCGCCGTCACCGTGTGGCGCAACATCGCCCTCGTGGCGAGCGCCGCCCTGTCGCTGGCCCTGGGGCTCAGCGGCTCCGGCGTGCTCGCGGCCCTGCTCGAGGACCCGTCACTGTGGGGGTGGCTTGCGACCGCGGCCCTGGCGGCTGCGGTGACCGGCCTGGTGCTCTACCGACCGACGGCGGCGGATCCGGTCACCGCCGTCGACGGCGTGGTCACGGGCGAGCTGCCCGTCGACGACGACGGCGACTACCTGCCGACCCCCGCGCCGGTGGCCCAGCTGCTCGACGAGGCCGGTGCTCTCGTGCTGCTCTCCCGCGAGACGCCGGCGGCTGCGCACCTGCTCATCTTCCTCAACCCGGGGTGCGGGTCGTGCGAGGCCGTCAAGCCCTTCGTCGCCCAGTGGAGCCAGGACCTCGCACCCGTGACGGTGCGGGCCGTGCTCATGGTCGCACCGGCTGCGTTGACGAGCACCTGGCCGGATCTGAGCGGCCTGGCCTGGTTCGACCCGAACGGTGTTGCCCGCCGCGCCTTCGGGTGCGCCACGCCGGGTGCCGTTCTCATCGGCACCGACGGCAACCTCGCCGGAGGCCCGGTCAACGGGGCCCAGGCGGTCACGGAGTTCGTCGACGAGATCGCTGAGCAGCTGCGGGCGGCGCACGTCACCGGGTGAGTCCACGCGTCGCCGCGGCTGGGTGACGATCGGGGGATGCCGTCCGACGCCCAGTCCACGCGCGGGGTGACCGTGCTGTTGCGGCCCTCCTGTGGATGCTTCGGCCGCATCGGCGACCAGCGAGTGACCGCCCGCACGGTGGCGGCGGTCGTCATCGCGGCGCTCGCCGTGTTCATCCTCGGCAACGCGGCGCAGACCCCCAAGGTGGCGCGTCCCGCCGCCGGCGCCGCGGGGTGGGCACGTGACCTGGGCCCCGTCGAGCTCACCGTCGTGGTGCCCAGCACCCCGGCCGAGCTGGCTCGGCTACCCG
>NZ_DAORSO010000158.1:0-4574 GCF_035443565.1 Ornithinibacter sp.
GCTGGGCAGGCCCTCCTGGAGGTAGGCGAGCGCCTGGGCGGCGGTCCACCCCTGCGGATGCCGGGCGATCAGGTCGCGCGGACCGTCGAGGTCCTCGCCGAGGGTCATGATCCGGTCCTCGACGTACCCGTCCTTGCGGTGTTGTGCCATGCCGATCGTCGCGACGAGGCCGTTGCACAGGCACTTCCGCCCCACGGTGTCGTCGACCGACCCACCCTTCTTGACGAACATGTGCACCGGTTCGGCGGCGCAGCGGTAGCCGATGCTGCCGTCCTCGCGCTGGTAGGCCTGGCGCAGGTACGACAGGTCGCACAGCCGAGGCCGGGACTCGTAGACGGCCTCCTCGCTGACCGTTCCGTCGACGGAGATCACCTTGAACGGGAACCCGGTCGGGCTGGCCCGTGGGTCGTTGCGCACGACCAGCTCACCGTCGCGCAGCCGCCCCAGCAGCAGGGACCGGGCCTCGTCGGTCAGCCCCGAGTCCGACGACAGGGCGAAGACGGTGCCGACCTGCACGCCCTGGGCGCCGGCCGCCACCGCGGCGGCCACCCGCTCGGACGTGCCGTAGGCGCCGGCCATCCAGAACGGCAGGCCGATCGCGGCCATCTTGGTGAGGTCGGCCTCGTCGCGAGCCCCGTAGATGGGCGCGCCGTGTTCGTCGAGCTGCATCTTCCCGCGCGGCGGCGCGGAGTGTCCGCCTGCCGGTGGGCGTTCGACGATGAAGCCGTCGGGGCGGATCTCGGGGTCGCGGTGCAGGTACGACGCCAGCTGGTCCAGCGAGATGATCGCGAGGAAGTTCGGGCGCGTGAGCGGCGGCAGGTCGTCGCCGAGCAGCGCGACCGGGTCGGCCTCGACGTAGTGGTGCTCGGTGCCCCCCGAGACGTCGACGGGGATGCGTCCGACCCGTCCCGCGGCGAGTGCCCGAATGAGCTGGGGGATCTCGCGTGGGATGCCCGCGCCCATGAGGACGTAGTCGACACCGGCGAGCATGGCCCCGAGGATGGCCGTCGGGTTGGCCATCTGGATCTTCTCGAGGCAGTTCGTGCCCACGACGCCGTCGTGACCCTCCTTCGCCAGCCACACCTCGGCGAAGTTGCCGACGAGGGCCAGCTCCTGGGCGGCGACCGAGGTGTCGATGGTGAGCTTCGGCAGAGGCTTGTACGGGGCGTCCTCGGCGCGGCCGCCCTCGATGAAGTACTTGTCGAGCACCCGCTGCGCCATCGCCGGGCTGGGGAAGTGCTCGAGGGCTCGCCGGTAGTGCCCGCCCGCGTCGCCGTCCTGGAGGCGGCGGGCGATCACGGCATCCATCGCCGTCCCCGAGATGACCCCGAGCTGCCCGGCGCGCGAGACGGCTCGCGCCAGTCGCCACCCCGAGACCGCGACCCCCATCCCGCCCTGGATGATCGCCGGGTGACGTCGTTCAGGTCGTGGCGCGATGGCCTCGTCGGCAGTCGGCAGCTCGGTGGTGTCGGTCAGGGTCGAGGCCATGGGTGGCTCACCTTCGGTCGTTCCGGGTCTGCGTCGTCGCAGGTGTCGTGTCCGCAACCTACGGTAGCGTAAGTTAGGGCGAAGGGCGCAGCCGGACGAGGTCGCCGGGGCGCAGCTGGGCGGCGCGATCGATCGCGGATGCCGTGAGCACCGCGATCACGGGATAGCCGCCGGTTGCGGGGTGGTCGGCGAGGAAGAGCACGGGAGCCCCGCCAGCGGGGATCTGCACCGCGCCCCGCACGAGCCCCTCGCTGGGCAGCTCCACGTCGCGGTAGGGGGCTGCTCGTTCGACGCGGAACCCGCTGAGCCGCAGCCCGATCCGGTCACTGTCGCCGTGGACGTGCCACGTCGTGCCGAGGAGGCCGCCGAGCGAGGACCCCCACCCGCCGACCCACGCCGACCGTGGCCCGGGCAGCACCTCGAGCTCGGCCACCCCGGTGTCGCCCGAGCCCCAGGGCACCGCATGGCTCGGGTGGGCGGCCTGGTCGACGTGGGGGAAGGTGGCTCCCGCCGGCCCGACGGGCAGCACGTCGCCGGCGCGCACCGGGGGCGGCCCGACCCCGGACAACGTGTCCGCCGAGCGCGAGCCGAGCACCGGCGCGACGTCGATGCCGCCGCGCACGGTGAGGTAGGTGCGCAGGCCCGCGGCCGGCATCCCCAGGGTGAGCACCGAGCCGTGGGCGAGGTCGACGAGGCTGGCGTGCCCGATCGGGCGATCATCGACGCGGGCCGGAGCCGGGGCGCCGGTCAGCGCGACGGTGAGGCGGCCGCGGGCCCGCACGCGCAGGCCGCCGAGCAGCACCTCGAGGGACGCGAGGTGTTCGTCGTTGCCGACGAGGCGGGCGCCCAGTCGGTGTGCCGAGCGGTCGGCGGCGCCGGAGTGGCCGACTCCGACGCTGGCGTGGCCGGGTCGGCCCTCGTCCTCGATGAGCACGAGCGGGCCGGTTTCCAGGACCTCGAGAGCCGGGATCACCGGGACGCCTCGATGTCGACGAAGCGCACCCGGGTGCCGGGGGTGAGCACCGCCGGTGGGCTGCGATCGGGGTCCCAGAGAACGGCATCCGTCGTGCCGATGAGCTGCCACCCGCCGGGGGAGGCCCGCGGGTAGACACCGGTGAACTCCCCGGCCAGCGCGACCGATCCGGCGGGCACCCGGGTGCGCGGGGACTCGCGGCGGGGTACCTGGAGGCGTGGATCGCCGCCGACGAGGTAGCCGAAGCCCGGGACGAAGCCACCGAAGGCCACTCGCCACAGGGTGCTCGTGTGGGCCCGCACGACCTCGGCAGGGGCGAGGCCGGTCATCGCCGCGACCTCCGCGAGGTCGGCGCCGTCGTAGCGCACGACGATCTCGACCTCGCCCTGTGCGGGTGGCGATGAGGGTGGGGGTGGGGAGGCGGCGAGGGCGCGGGCCGCGGCCCCGAGCGCGGGCAGGTCGGCACCCGGCCGGGTGTGCAGCAGCACCGTCCGGGCCGCCGGCACGACATCGATCACGCCGGGCCAGGGCCCCTCGCCGCGGTCGACGGCAGCCCGCACTCGCTCGTGCAGCGCCAGGACCTCGGCGATCCCGGACTCAGCAGCCCCGGACACCTCGAGCAGCAGCGCGTCCGGGCCGGCGGGCAGGACCGTGAGCCCTCGGCGCGACGCGGGAGCGGGCTCGTCGCTCACGTCGCGGCGGTGACGAAGGGGGTGATGTGGATGCCGGCCCCCTCGAGGGCGTCGCGCACGGCGCGGGCCAGCGCGACGGCATCCGGGGTGTCGCCGTGGGTGCAGACCGACCGAGCATCCACGGCGACGACCTCGCCCTCGACGGAGACGACGGTGCCCTCGACGGCGAGGCGGACGACCCGCTCGGCCACGGCGTCCGGGTCACGGTGCAGGGCCTCGGGGTGCGAGCGCGGCACCAGGTGACCGGTCGCCGCGTACCCGCGGTCGGCGAAGGCCTCGCCCACGACGGTCAGCCCCTCGGCCTCGGCGATGCGCAGCAGCACCGAGCCCGGCAGGCCCAGCAGGGGGAGGGTGCGGTCGTAGGCGGCCACGGCATCCACGACGGCCCGGGCCTGACCCTCGTCGACGGCGGCCGTGGTGTACAGGGCGCCGTGGGGCTTGACGTACGCGACGCGGGTCCCCGCCACCCGGCACATCGCCTCGAGGGCACCGAGCTGGTAGAGCACGTCGGCGGTGAGGTCGTGCGGGTCCATGTCCATGCGGCGGCGCCCGAAGCCGGCCAGGTCGCGGTAGGAGACCTGCGCCCCGATGACCACCCCCCGCTCGGCGGCCATGGCCACGGTGCGGCGGATCGTCGTGGCGTCGCCGGCGTGGAAGCCGCACGCGATGTTGGCGCTGGTCACCACGTCGAGCATCGCCTCGTCGTCACCGACCACCCAGGTGCCGAAGGACTCCCCGAGGTCGGCGTTGAGGTCGATCCGCACGGTCATGCCCGAAGGCTAGTGTGCGCCGGACATGACACGACCGCCGCCCGGTTGCCCGGACGGCGGTCGTGTGAGGTGCCCCGAGGGGCAACAGGTGGAACGTCAGCCGATGACGGTGATGTTCGCGGCCTGCGGGCCCTTCGCGCCCTGCTGGGTCTCGTACTCGACCTTGGCGTTCTCGTCGAGCGAACGGTAGCCGTTCGAGTTGATCGCCGAGTAGTGGGCGAAGACGTCGGCGGAGCCGTCGTCGGGGGCGATGAAGCCGAAGCCCTTGTCGGCGTTGAACCACTTCACGGTGCCAGTAGCCATAGGAAGGCCTACTTTCTGAGAGAGGAGTACCACCCGCTTGTCGGGGGACTCCGCGTTGGTGATGCCTGTAGTACCTCTGCTCAGAAAGTGCTCTGTCCCGGCGGGACGTTCTGCCACTACTTCACAACGGAAAGCTCAACAACTGGTGACAACACTACCGGCTACCGGCGAGTTCACCACAACCACGTGCCGCAGTGGTCGATCCAGCCTTCGTGGGCTGGCCCGATGACGACCACCAGAGGAGACGGCCAGACCCCCCTGACCCGCCTGACGGCCAACTCCGTGGGCACCCACGGGACGGTCGTGGCCCGGGTGCGCAAGCAGTTGTCCGTGCGCCGTGCGCCGTGC
>NZ_DAORSO010000159.1:0-2003 GCF_035443565.1 Ornithinibacter sp.
GGCTCCCCGACGACGACCTACGCCGAGAACATCGGTGTCATGGCGGCGACCCGGGTCTACTCCACCGCCGCCTACTACGTGGCCGCGGCGGTCGCGATCCTGTTCGGCCTCTCCCCCAAGTTCGGCGCCCTCGTCGCCTCCATCCCCGGTGGCGTCCTCGGCGGGATCACGGTCGTCCTCTACGGCATGATCGGCCTGCTCGGCGCCAAGATCTGGAAGGAGAACGGGGTCGACTTCGCGAACCCGATCAACCTCGTGCCGCTCGCTGCGGGCATCGTCATCGGCATCGGCGACGTCAAGATGAAGGTCAGCGACGACTTCACCCTGAGCGGCATCGCCCTCGGCACCATCGTGGCCATCGCCGGCTACCACCTGGCCCGCGTCATCGCGCCGTCCGAGCTGCGCGAGCACGCCGATGGCACGGCGCTGGCCGTCGGCGACTACGTCTACGGCGACGCGGACCAGATCGACGACCTCTACCAGGACGGCTACCCGGGTTCCACCGACCGCAAGTAACCCCCACGACCACCCCGCCCGGGTCGACCCCTCGAGCACCCGGGCGGGGTGCCTCTTTCCCGACCAACCCCCGACAGGCAGGATCGACCAGGTGAAACCCGGACCGTTCGTGCACCACGCCCCCACGACCGTCGACGAGGCCGTCGCCGTGCTCGGCGAGGTCGGCCACGACGGCAAGGTCCTCGCCGGCGGCCAGAGCCTGATCCCGGTGCTGTCGATGCGCCTGGCCAACCCGGGCCACCTCGTCGACATCAACGGCGTGGCGGGGTTGGATGCCGTGCACGTCACCGACACCGCGGTGCGCATCGGTGCGCTCGTCCGGCACGCCGGGCTCGAGCAGCACGACGGGGCAGCCACCGCCCTGCCCCTGCTGCGCCAGGCCCTGCGCAACGTCGCCCACCCGGCGATCCGCAACCGCGGCACCACCGTCGGCTCGATCGCCCACGCCGACCCGGCCGGTGAGATGCCCTCCGTGCTCGTGCTGACCGACGGTGTCGTCGAGGCGGTCGGGCCGGGTGGCCGCCGCGAGATCGCTGCGACCGACTTCTTCCTCGGCCCGCTCGAGACGAGCCTGGCCGACGACGAGCTCGTCGAGGCGGTGCGGTTCACCCGCTTCGGCCCCGGCACCCGCACGGCCTTCCTCGAGTCCAGCCGCCGCCACGGCGACTACGCCCTGGCCGGGGTGGCCGTGGCCGTCGACGTCGCGGACGGTGTCGTGGTCAGCGCCCGCGCCGGCTTCGTGTCCGTGACGCCCGTGCCGTTGGTGCTCGACCTGACCCCGGTGCTCGGCGGTCGGGATGCCGGTGCTCCGGTGCCCGACGAGGTCACCGATGCCGTGCGCGAGTTCGTCGACCCCGAGGGCGACATCCACGCCACCGCCGACTACCGCCGGATGCTCGCCGCCGAGCTCACCCGCCGCGCCCTGGCGACGGCCACCCACCCGACACCCGCAGCCGACCCGGCACCCACCACCGCCCAGGAGTCCGTCGCATGAGCGAGCAGACGACCGACACGCCCCCCGAGCAGCTGCTGAGCATCAGCCTGCGCGTCAACGGGGTGACGCGCACGGCATCCGCCCCCGCCCGCCGCCTGTTGTCGGACTTCCTGCGCCACGACCTCGGCCTCACCGGCACCCACGTCGGCTGCGAGCACGGCGTGTGCGGGGCGTGCACGGTGCTCGTCGACGGGCAGCCGATGCGCGCGTGCCTGATGTTCGCCGTCAGCGCGCAACGCCACGAGGTGACGACGATCGAGGGCATCGGCAACGACCCCGAGAAGCTCAGCCCGGTCCAGCAGGCCTTCACCGAGTGCCACGCCCTGCAGTGCGGGTTCTGCACCCCCGGGTTCGTCACGACGATCACGGCCTACCTCGAGGACAACCCCGACCCCACCCCCGAGGAGGCCCGCGAGGCGATCTCGGGCAACCTGTGCCGCTGCACGGGGTACCAGAACATCGTGTCGGCGGTCTGCCGCGCCGCCGAGATCCG
>NZ_DAORSO010000159.1:2103-4522 GCF_035443565.1 Ornithinibacter sp.
GGCAACATCGCCGCCCACCTGCTCCAGGAGGTCGGCGACGTCACGGCCGCGATGGCCGCCGCCCCGAACACCCTCACCCTCGACCTCGAGATCGAGCGCAGCGCGTGCATGCCCATGGAGGGCAAGGGCGTCTTCGCCCGCTGGGACGCCGACGAGCAGTCACTGCGCATCTACTCCTCGACGCAGACCTCCACGGGGGTGCGGGCGGCCGTCGCCGCCAAGCTGGGGATGCCGCTCGCGAAGGTCGAGTGCGTCGCCCCCGACGTGGGCGGCGGGTTCGGCGTGAAGATCATGCACCCGTGGCCCGAGGAGGTGCTCGTCCCGTGGGCGGCCCGGTTGCTCGGCCGCGACGTGAAGTGGACCGAGGACCGGCGCGAGCACTTCATCTCCAGCGCGCACGAGCGCGGGCAGCTCCAGCAGGTCACCGTCGGGTTCGACGACGAGGGTCACCTGCTCGCCCTCGACGTGCAGTTCTGGCACGACAACGGCGCCTACACCCCGTACGGCATCATCGTCCCGATCATCACGGCCACCCAGCTGCTCGGCCCGTACAAGCCCGGCGCCTACCGGGTGGAGTTCTGGTCGCTGTTCACCAACACCGTCCTCGTGACGCCGTATCGCGGCGCCGGGCGCCCGCAGGGGTGCTACGCGATGGAACGCACGATGGATGCCATCGCAGCGCACCTGGGCCTCGACCGGGCCGAGGTGCGGTCTCGCAACTTCATCCAGCCCGAGGAGATGCCCTACGACCACGGCCTGATGTTCCAGGACGGGCGACCGCTGAAGTACGACTCCGGTGACTTCCCGGCATCCCTGGCCAAGCTCAAGGCCCTCGTCGGCTGGGACGACTTCGCGGCCTACCGCGAGGAGGCCGCCGCCCAGGGGCGCCGGGTCGGGCTCGGGATCGGCTGCTACGTCGAGGGCACCGGGGTCGGCCCCTACGAGGGCGGGCACGTGCACGTCGAGACGAGCGGCCGGGTGAACGTGGCCACCGGCCTGACCACCCAGGGCCAGGGCCACCAGACGGTGCTCGCGCAGATCGCCGCCGACGAGCTCGGCGTGCGGATCGAGGACGTCCACGTCACCACCGGTGACACCCGACGGATGGCGTACGCGGTCGGCACCTTCGCCTCGCGCGGGGCGGTGATGTCCGGCAATGCCGTGGCGCTGGCCGCGAAGGCGGTGCGGGCCAAGGCGCTGCGGATCGCCGCCGACGCCCTCGAGGTGTCGGCCGACGACCTGCAGATCGAGGACGGGGTCATCTCGGTCAAGGGCGCACCCGGAACCTCCATCGCCCTGTCGACCGTGGCCGTGCTCTCCAACCCGTTGCGCTACGCGTTCGACGAGTCGTCCAAGGCGGCGACCCAGTTCGCCGGCACGTTCGACCCCGACAAGCCGCCGGTCGCCGACGACGAGGAGCCGGGCCTCGAGGGGCAGGACTTCTACTCCCCCACCCAGGCCACCTTCGCCAACGGCATGCACGCGGCGATCGTCGAGACCGACCCGGTGACCGCCGAGATCCGCATCCTGCGGTACTGCGTCATCCACGACTGCGGGGTCATGGTCAACCCGATGATCGTCGAGGGGCAGGTGCACGGCGGGGTGGCCCAGGGCGTCGGTGGCGCCCTCTACGAGCGGATGGCCTACGACGAGTCCGGGCAGCTGCTCAACGCCTCGTTCATGGACTTCCTCATGCCCTACGCCTCCGAGGTCCCGCACGTCGAGACCGACCACCTCGAGACCCCCAGCCCGCTCAACCCGCTCGGCCTCAAGGGCGCCGGTGAGGCGGGCACGATCCCCGTCACGGCGGTCATCGCCTCGGCGATCGAGGATGCCGAGGGGTTCCCCGTGCGGTCCATGCCGATCAGCCCGTCCGAGTTGTGGGAGCTGCGGCGCAAGCACGCCGAGTCCCCCGTTCCCGTTCCTGCGCAGGAAGGTTCACGATGAAGATCTCCGGTGGTTCGACACTCGACGCACCCGTCGAGCAGGTGTGGGAGGCCATCCAGGACCCAGCCGTGCTCGCCCGCTGCATCCCCGGGTGCGAGGCGCTGCGCACCGTCGGTGAGGACCGCTACGCGATGTCGGTCACCGCCGGGGTCGCCGCGATCAAGGGCACCTACGCCGGGGAGGTGTCCCTGCACGACAAGGTCGCCCCGAACTCGCTGCGGCTGAAGGCCACCGGCGCCGGCGCGCCCGGCACCATCGACGCGACGGTCATGGTGCACTTCGCGCCGTCGGCCGGTGGCGGCACCGACCTCACGTACGACGCCGACGCCTCGGTGGGCGGCGCGATCGGTGGCGTCGGGCAGCGGATGCTGGCCGGGGTCACGAAGAAGATGGCCGGGCAGTTCTTCACCGCTCTCGACCAGGACATCGCCGGGGTGCTCGTGCCCGCGGAGGCGACGACCGCGCTCGGTGC